>SYFR01000019.1 GCA_005800325.1 Myxococcales bacterium
GACACCCACGGCCACATCGCGGGCGACCAGGTGCTCGTGCGCATGGCGGGGCTCATCCAGGGCATGCTGCGGAACGAAGACGTCTTCGCGCGCTACGGCGGAGAGGAGTTCTCCGTCGTGCTGCGCGGCATCGCGCTCGCGGACGCGGGCCGGCTCGCCGAGCGCATCCGCGCCGCGGTCGAGACGACGCCGTTCCCCTTCGAAGAGCAGAACCTCGCGGTGACGATCAGCGTCGGCGTCGCGCAATATCGTCAAGGCAGCGAAGATCCGGTGGAGCTCATCGCCGCGGCCGACGGCGCGCTTTACGCGGCGAAGAACTCTGGGCGAAACCGCGTGCTCCTCAAGTCCGACTGACGATCTCAGGGCGTGCACGAGGTTGACAGCGTCGGCGCGCGGCGCTCGGATGCGCGCATGTCACAACCATCGACGCACGCGATGGAGCAGGTCGCCCAGGCGGCGCTCGAGCTCGTCACCGATGGCATGCAGCTCGGCCTCGGCACCGGGCGCGCGGCCGAAGCCTTCATTCGGGCGCTCGGCGCGCGCGTGCAGGGCGGGCTTCGCGTCCGCGGGGTCGCGACGTCGGTGCGCTCGGAGGAGCTAGCCAGGAGCCTCGGGATCGAGCTCGGCACGGTCGCCGACACGGCGAGCCTCGACGTGGCGTTCGACGGCGCGGACGAGGTCACGCCCGCGCTCGATCTCATGAAAGGCCTCGGCGGCGCGCTCTTGCGCGAGCGCGTCGTCGCGGCCCTCGCGCGCCGCTTCGTCGTGCTCGTGACGCCCGACAAGCTCGTCGCGAGCCTGTGCACGCGCGCGCCGGTGCCCATCGAGATCGTGCCCTTCGCGGTCGAGCCCGTGCGTCGCAGCCTCGCCGCGCTCGGCGCCGAGCCGCCAGTGCGCCTCGCTCCGGACGGCGCTCCCTACCGCACCGACAACGGGAACGCGATCGTCGACGCGCGCTTCGCTCCGCTCGCCGACCCTGCCGCGACGGACGCCAAGATCCGGCGCCTGCCGGGTGTCGTCGACACCGGGATGTTCCTCGGCATGGCCGATCTCGTGCTCGTCGGTTCGGAGGCAGCGGTCCTGCGCCTCACGCGGCCGTGAGCCCCGCGCGACCGTGAGCCCCGCGCGACCGTGAGTCCCGCGTGACCGTGAGCCGCTGCGGGTCCGCGCCCGCCCGCGCAATCGCGAGCGCCCGCGGATCATGGGTTCTCGAAACGCCGCCCGCGCGGTAAAGGGGACTGAAATGAGTGCGAAGGTCACGAAGGCGCTCGCCCACGCGGCTCAGAACCTCGGCGCGACGCTCGACGCGCTTCGTGAGCTGGCCAAAATCCCCAGCGTCTCCGCGGAGCCACCGCCCAACGCGGAGCTCGCCCGCAGCGCGGCCGAGGTCGCGGCTTGGATGAAGCGCATCGGGCTCGAGCGCGTCGAGGTGCTCGAGGTTCCGGGGGCGCACCCGTACGTCTACGGCGAGTGGCTGCACGCGCAAGGCGCGCCGACGCTGCTCCTCTACGCGCACCACGACGTGCAGCCTCCCGGTCGCCCGACGCACTGGAAGACGCCCGCGTTCGAGCCCACGGAGCGCGACGGACGGCTCTACGGCCGCGGCGTCGTCGACGACAAGGCGGGCGCGGCGATCCACTTCGCGGCGATCGATGCCTACCTTCAACAGGGCGGCTTGCCGGTCAACGTGAAGCTCGTCATCGACGGCGAAGAAGAGATCGGCTCCGAGCACCTCGGGGAGTTCTTGGCGACGTATCGCGAGCGGCTCAGCGCCGATTGCATTGTCCTCACCGACACCGCCAACCTCGCCGCGGGCCTGCCCTCGGTGACCTACGCGCTGCGCGGGATCGTCATCGTCGACGTCGAGGTCGCCGGGCTCGACCATCCGCTGCACTCGGGCATGTGGGGCGGCCCGATCCCCGATCCCGTCATGGCGATGTGCAAGCTCCTCGCCGGCCTCGTCGACGAGCACGGCAAGCTCGCCATCCCCGGGATCTGCGACCGCGTGCGACCGCTCACGCCGAGCGATCGCGAGCGCCTCGCGCGCCTGCCCTACGAAGAGGCGGCGTTTCGAAAGGACGCGGGCCTCCTCGACGGCGTCGCGATCGCGGGCGAGCCCGGCTTCAACACCTACGAGCTCAACTGGCACCGGCCTTCGCTGACGATCAGCGCCCTCGAGGCAGCGCCGATGAAGGGCGCGTCGAACCAGATCGTCAACTCCGCGCGCGCACGCATCGGCGTCCGCACGGTCCCGGACATGGACGGTCGCGAGGTCGCAGCGTTGCTGTCGCGTCACCTCGAGACGTCGGCGCCGTGGGGCATGCGGGTCACGGCCAAGGTGCACTCGGTCGGCGGCTGGTGGTCCACGACTCCCGGCGGTCCGGCGTTCGAGGCGTGCGAGCGCGCACTCAAGAGCGGCTTCGGCGTCGACTCCGTGTACATCGGCTGCGGCGGCTCGATCCCGTTCGTCGAGCCGTTCGCGCGCGTCCTCGGCGGCGTGCCCGCGCTGCTCGTCGGCCTCGAAGATCCGATCTGCAACGCCCACTCCGAGAACGAGTCGCTGCTCCTCAGCGATTTCGACAAGGCGATCAAGAGCGCGATCCACCTCTACGACGAGCTCTCGCGCCTGCCGCGCGGGTGAAGCCGTCGAGGCGGGTGAAGGTGGCGATTGCGCTCGGGATGCGGGCGCGAAATCGCCGCGTCAGAAGGTCCCGAACGCGCTCGCGCCGACGAAGTCGCCGGCGACGATTGGAGCGACCTGCCACGTCGACCGCGAGGTCGCCTTGGTCGCGGGCGGCTCACCTGTTCCGGCGGCCTCGGCCGGATCTCCGCTGAGGAAATGCCACGCGAGACCGCCGCCGATGGCCGCCACTCCGAGGCCGAGCACGCCGCCGCCGACCCCTTTAAGCAAGTTCGCCTGCGTGCCCGACTCGGCGACCTCCGGCGGGCACGCACCACCCGGCAGGGTGCACCGCTTCCTGGCGTCGCTCGCATTCACCGTGCCGACCCCCAAGAGGATCCCGCCCGTGAGCGCCAGCGCGCCGCCGCCGCCGACGACGAGCCACGGCAGGAGCGCCGGATCGATCAACGGCTCGGACGCGGCGTCGGTGCCGTCGGGCTTTCCACCTCCGGTGCCGTCGGGCTTTCCACCTCCGGTGCCGTCGGACTTCCCGTCGCCCGCGCCGTCGGGCTTTCCGTCGCCGGCGCCGTCGGGCTTCCCGTCGCCCGCGCCGCTCGTGCCGACCCTGCCGTCGCCAGCCACTTTGTCCGGCGGTGGGGGCGCGGCATTGGCGGCGGCGGCCGCCTCGAGGTTCTTCACCTTCTCGACGATGCCGGGGTCGGCCTCGGCGCCGCTGCGCGTGACGTACAAGCGAAACGCCTCGATCGCCTTGTCGCCCTGGCCGAGCTTCTCGTAGGAGTTGCCGATGTTGACGAGGAAGATGTGGGCATTGCAGTCAAAGGTGTACGCCTCGGTCCACCGGGCGACGGCCTGATCGTAGAGGGCCTTCGCGAAGTACTGCTTCGCCGTCTGGTGAAGGCCCTTCGCCGCGTCCTTGTCCTGGCTGGTCGGCGGGCGCGTGCACGATGGATAGGCGGCCTCGGCGCTCGAAGCGAGCAGCGCGGCGCACATCACGGACCCAAGCGTCGTCTTGAGCTTCACGGTGCGAAGCGTATTCGCTTCCCCCGGGCGGGTGGCAACAAAACCTCCGTCGAGGCCGCTCGTTCCCGCACTCGCGCCAAGGAGCGGCGCGCGAATTTCATCACCGCAGGGGCGACTCGGCAAACTACGATGGCCCGCGAGCCTCGCCCGGCTGCTGAGCTCGCAAGCACGCGGGAGGCAGGCTCTTCGCGCCCAGTCGCCATGCTCGAAGATCGGCACCAAATCCTCGTCGTCGACGACGAAGCCAACCTGCGTCGCGTCCTCGCCGCCCAGCTCGAGCGAGACGGCTACGAGGTCCACACGGCCCAGGATGGCAACCAGGCGATCGAGTTCATCCGCGAGCACCACGTCGACCTCGTCATCACCGACCTCCGCATGCCGAAGGTTGGCGGCATGGATCTCCTGCGCTGGGTCCAGACCGAGGAGCCGCAGGTACCGGTCGTCATGCTCACCGCCCACGCTACCGTCGACACGGCGGTGCTCGCGCTCAAGCACGGGGCCGTGGACTACATCTCGAAGCCCTTCGACAAGGACGAGCTTCGCAGCGCTGTCCGCAAGGCCCTGCGCACGGTCGAGCTCGCCCACCGCGACGCCTCGCACCCTGGCGCGCGCGGCGTGCCGGACGGGACGCGGTTCGGGATCATCGGCGGCGGCAAGGTCATCCGTGATCTGTACGCGCTGCTCGACAAGGTCGCGGACACGCCGACGACGGTGCTC
>SYFR01000171.1 GCA_005800325.1 Myxococcales bacterium
CTCCTGCTCCGGCTCCGGCTCCGGCTCCCGCAGATGCAGCTCCGCCGCCTCCGCCTGAGGTCGCGCCGGCTCCGCCTCCGCCGGCTGAGGTCGCGCCGGCTCCTGCTGCGGTGGCTTCAGATGCGGTGGCTCCGGCTGCACTGCCTGCGGTTGGGCTGGCTCCGGATGGGGTCGCTTCGGCTGCGCCCGCGTCCGGCGACGATGCCTCGCTGCCGCCGCGCGTGCCGTGGCGCGGCACCTCCGTGTCGTGGGGCCACTCGGCCACCACGGGGTTGCTCGGCGTCGGCGAAGACTTTCAGAGCGACGACTTTCACGCCTATGCGATGAACTGGACCTTGTCGCTCAACTACTTCGTCATCGACGAAGAGAAGTACAAAGTGAGCGTCTCGACCGCGCCCGCGCTGTCGGTCGAGCTCACGAACAGCGACACGACGACCACCAAGCGCGAGCCGCTGCTCGCCGATCTTCCGGTGCAGTCGACGTACTCGCGCAGCCTCTTCAGCTCCGGGCTCTGGTCGACCGGCACGTCGGTCACCGCCGGCCTCATCTTCCCGACCTCGAAGGCGAGCGCCGCCAACGGCACGTACGTCACCACGTCGCCGCGCATCGGCCTCACGCAGAACATCCCCATCCTCGGTGAGAAATCGCCGGCGCTGAAATCGATCTCGCTCGGTGCCAACGTCCGCTGGGACCATCGGTTCGCGCGCGCGCAGACCGCGACCTTGACCGAGCTCGAGCGCCCGCGCCAGACCTCGAATGGCGACACCTTCCTCTCCGATCAGCTCAGCTTCAGCCGGCTCTCGCTGAACACCGTGCGCGAGGCGCTCTCGCTGTCGTTCAGCGAGGCGGTCGCTGGCATGCCGCTCGGCCTCGGCTTCAACTTCAGCTTCGCGCAGTCGGTGCTGCCGAAGTTCGCCGACGAGACGTGCGCGGTCGAGATCCTCACCGGCTGCGTCCCGGTGAGCGAGAGCCCCGAGGCGCAGCGCGCGCGCTACACCTGGGGCTTCGGCGCCGATCTCGAATTTCAGCCGCTGCCGGAGATGGCGATCGGCGTGGGCTACGCGAACGTGAGCCCGACGCTCGCTCCCGACGGCACGCGCCGCGGCCCCTTCTCGAGCCCGGACGCGGAGTTCTCGGCGAGCCTGACCTTCTTCCCGGACGCCCTCTTCGAGCGCATGACCGGACCGAAGCGCGAGCTCGGAAGCGCGCAGGACAAGAAGCGCCGCTTCTAGCGTCCCGAGTCCGAGGCGCGCCACGAGCTCGCCGCCGAGCCGAGCGGGCCACCGCGGGATTTCGCCGCCGAGCGGAGTAAACCCGTCGCGTCCACCGGGCGGCTCTGTTATCGAAGCCGCGGTTTCTTTCGAGGAGTGGCCGCGGTTTCTTTCGAGGAAGAGGATGGCGATGTCGAGGATGCTCTTCGCGGGTGCGGTCGCGCTCGCGCTTTTTAGCTCTGCATGCGTGACCGGCAAGCGCGCATTTCCGATCGCGGCGCAACGCAGCGGCTGCGACGCCAAATCGATCCGCATCGTGTCGCAAGAGCGGCACGCGCTCGTGCTCGACGTGTGCGGCGTGCACGAAGATTGGAAGTGGAGCCCTGTCGCCGGTTGGCAATACGTCGGGCCGTCGGCCGAACAGCCCATCCCGCCGCCGGTCGACACCGACAAGGACGGATTCACCGACGACGTCGACGCGTGCCGTGACGCGGCCGGCCCGGCGAACGCCGATGCCAGCAAGCACGGCTGCCCGCCCCCGCCCGATGGCGACAACGACGGCGTCATCGACTCGCTCGATGCGTGCGTTGTGGTGGCCGGCGTCGCGAGCGCCGACGCGAAGAAGAATGGCTGCCCCGCCGACGCCGACGACGATGGCGTGCCGGATGTGCAGGACGGATGCCCCGACAAGAAGGGCGCACCGTCAACGGAGGCGCCGCTCAACGGTTGCCCGCTCGACGGCGATTCGGACGGCGTCGTGGATGCCGAGGATGCTTGCCCCGCGGTGGCCGGCGTCGCGAGCGCCGACGCGAAGGCGAATGGCTGCCCTGCCGACAAAGACGCGGACGGCATCGCCGACGCGACCGACGCGTGCCCCGATCAGGCCGGCGTCGCGGACGCGGCCGACGCGACCAAGCACGGCTGCCCGGCGCCGAAGCCGAAGCCCGAAAAGGGCAAGAAGCCGAAGGCGGAAAAGAAGCCAATGCCCGAGAAGAAGCCGAAGGCCGAGAAGAAGCCGAAGCCCGAGAAGTAGCCCGCGAAGGCCGACAACAAGGCGCCCAACAAGAACGGCCCGATCTAGGGCCTGCCCGACGCCGCGGTGCCACGAGCCCCCGCGAGGTCCCGAGGCGGGACAGCCCGCGCCACCGCCTTTCTTTAGTTTGCGCGAGATTCGCCGCCCGCGCCGCCTAGGCCGCCCGCGCCGCCTTGGCCGAGGGTGCCGCCGCCCGCGCTCGTGGACGAGCTGGTCGTGGCGGACGCCGTCTCGAGCTGCGCCTTGCACACCGCGACGAAGTCCTCTTCCGTGGGAGCTTCCGTCGAGGCTCCGCTCGCGGCGGTGCTCGACGTCGTGCCGCCGCACACCGAGCGATAGACGGCGACATCGGCGCTGCACACGCCCTGATTTCCCTTGCCGAACGTCGCGAGGCAGCTCTTGCGGTACGTGCTGTCGGGGCACGTGAGACACGTCTCGCACAGCGCCTCGCAGCGATCGCTGCACCCCGAGAGGAGCGTCGCAGAGCCGAGGAGCACCGCGGACCATCGCACGAAGGCATTCATTTCGAGTGCGATCCTGTCACGCGCCGCCCCCCAAGGAAAAGATCGCGGCCGGCGCAAGAGAACCGCTGCTAGAGATCGGGCTATGAAACGTGCCGCATTCGCTCCGCTCGGCATCCTCGTCGCGAGCTCGCTCGGCTGCGCCGCAGTGGCCCTTCCAAGCGGCTGGCGAGAGGGCGGCCGCAGGCTCGCGCTGCCGGCCGCGCGCTGGGTCGTCGGCGAGCGAACGGTGGAGCTTGCGGCGAATGGCAGCGTCGTCGTCGACGGCGTGCACACGATGACGGTGGATCGCGCCGGGCGCGTCTACGGCCCGGAAAATAGGCCGATCGCGCTGCTCAAGCCGGACGGCATCGTCCTCGGCCCCGATGACGAGCCGCTCGGCTGGGTCGGCGCGACCGAGGCACGCGGCGACGACAACGAACCCTGGCTCACCTTCCTGCCGACCGGCGAGGTCGTTCGCCTGCTGGGCGACGGTCAGCCGCGCCCCTTCGGCGTCTGGCTCGGCTGCGACCAGGTGCCGTACGGCTCGCAGACCTGCTTGCTCGTGAGCCACCTCGTCGGGCTCGAAGTGCGCACGCGGGCGGCGTCGCCTGGCGTGTCCGTCGGCGTCGGCCTCGGGCTCGGCGTCGGCATCGGCGTCGGCGTGCCATGAGCCGCGAGCGACCACCGCGAGTCGGGGTCGCTCGAAGCTCGCCGGCTCGACCATGACGAGTCGGGTCGCGGAGCTCGCGGCCTCGATCAGGACCGCGTGCGGCGCGATGCGGCCGCTTCAAGCTGAGGGTGCGTCGAAGGCGAGCTCGGCGATCACCGGCGCATGATCCGAGGGGGTGAGCTCGCCGCGCTTCTTGCGGAACTCCCGGTCGGTGAACACCTCGCGAGCGGCCTCGCGCACCGTGCGATCGCCCACCAAGAAATCGATGCGAAGCCCGTGGTTCTTGTGAAACCCGCCCGCGCGATAGTCCCACCAGCTGTAGGCGCGGCCCTCGGGGTTCAGCGCTCGGTAGAGATCGAAGAGCCCACACGCGAAGAGCGCGTCGAGGGCGCGGCGCTCGGCGTCGGTGTGAAAGATCGCCCCCGCGAGCGCGGCCGGCGCGTGCGTGTCGAGGTCACCGTGAGCCACGTTGAAGTCGCCGCCGAGCACGACGCCTGCGCCCGCGTCGACCAGCGTGCGCATGTGCGCGCCGAGCGACGCGAGAAAGGCGAGCTTCAGCTCGTAGTCGGCGTGGGTCACGTCCTTGCCGTTCGGCACGTAGACGCTCGAGACGGCGAGCGCCCCGATCTTCGCCGTCACGAAGCGCGCGCCCGCGCTCTCGGCTCCTGGCAACCCCGCCGTGATGAGCTCCCCCGGCTCACGGCTCAAGACCGCGACGCCGTTCCAGCTCTTCTGACCGTGGACGAACGCATGGTACCCAGCCCCCGACAGCGCTTCGTAGGGAAACGCGTCGTTCGTGAGCTTCAGCTCTTGCAAGCACACGACGTCGGGCGCGCGCGCCGCGAGCCACTCGAGCAGGAACGAGAGGCGGGCGTTGATCGAGTTGACGTTGAAGGTCGCGACACGCACAAGCGCGCTCTTACTTGCCCTGCGGCGACGGAGGAAGCACGAGCGGCGACGCCGGATGCACGAGCGGCGACGCCGGAAGCACGAGCACGAACGAGCGGGCCGCAGGCGCGAACAGGATGGCCTCACCGCCGAGGCGCGCGCGATCGTAGGATTTCACCCACGGGAGCCGCCGCCACACGTCGGTGTCGGCGATGGACTCGGGCACGATGACGTCGAGCTCGACGTAGCCCTCGCCGAGCGCGCGCTTCAGCTTCGGGCCGTAGCTCCAGGCCTCGCGCCCCGGCAGGGGCTCCGCGTCGTTGTGAAGCGCGCCGCCGTACGCGACGAGGAGCTTCCGCGGCTCGCGCTTCTCGAGCAAGACGGCGAGGCGCTTCGCGGACAGCTCGGCGATGAGCGTCAGCATGCGGTCGATGGCGAGCTCTCCCCCTTCGGCGACGCCACGAAGCTCGCTGCAGGTCGGCTCGAGCACCCACGGCACGATCTCGAGCGCGCGCGCCGCGACCCCGAGCTCCATGAACTCGTTCTTGTTGTCTCCCCGCTGCGCCGCGGTGACCGGCCGCTCGACCTTCTCGACGACGCGCGCCTTGTCCTGTTCGCACCCGGTCTTCGGCGGCAAGAGCAGCTCGAGCACGAGGTCCGTCGCCCGCGCGCGCAAGAGCGGCAGGAGCCGTTCCCGAAATCGCTTGGTCGCCGAGTCGACGCCCTCGGTGCCCTTCTGCGCGTGAGCTTCGCCGATGGCGAGGACGCGCGGCCTCGTGGCGAGGACGTACAAAAACGCCGCTTTTTCCGAGGAAAATGCGCGGCATTCGAGCTCGCCGCACGCCCGACCCGCACCTGACTCGGCGCTCGGCAGGGCGGTCCCTGCCGACGAAGAACCGCTCGGCACCGGGGACGCGGACGACACCGCGGACGCGGTCGGCGCTGACGGCGCGAGAGACGCGGTCGGCGCGAGAGACGCGGTCGGCGCCACGACGCTCGGCACGCGCGGCGCATCTTCGATCGTCGGCGAGCGCCGGCTGCACGCGGCGACCGCCAACGCGAAGAGGAGCGTTCGCGGCCTCATGCGCGCAGCATAGAGGACGAGCGCGCGGTGATTCGCCGAGAGCACGGGTGCGCTCGAGCCTACCGCGTGCGTGCTCGTTTCATGCGGGGCGATACGACTCGGTCGCCGCGTCGTAGGCCAGCGACTCGAGCGCGCCGTCGGGGCGAGCGAAGTCGCGACGGAGCCGCGCTTTGATGACGCGATAGCCAGCGCTCATCGGCAGGTCCGCGACGCGCACGATCGACGCCGGGCGCTCGTGGGCGGCGAGCTCGACGCGCAGGACCTCGGAGAGCGCATCCAGGTCGAGCGCCGACGGTCCGCGCACGATCGCGATCGGGACCTCGCCGTGCGCGCCCTCGGCGAGGACGCCGAACACCGCCGCGCGGGCGACGCCGAAGACGCCGTGAAGCGCGTCCTCGACCCGCTTGCTCGGCACCGGACCGCGCGCGGTG
Source organism: Myxococcales bacterium (assembly GCA_005800325.1). Taxonomy (GTDB): domain Bacteria; phylum Myxococcota_A; class Polyangia; order Polyangiales; family Polyangiaceae; genus SYFR01. The sequence goes on from SYFR01000171.1 coordinate 5,821, forward strand.
AGCACGAAGTTCGACAGCGTGTCGACGAACCAGTAGTCGCCGTCGCGATCGCGCCGCAGGACGTCGTCGGTCACGTACCAGCGATCCCCGGGCTCGAACACGTCCGTGAGCACGTCGGGGCCTACCGCATCGTCGTCGAGGCGCGCCAGCGCGAGGCCCGGCTGGTCGACGTCGACGCGCCGCAACCGCGAGCCGCCGCCCTCACGCTCGGACAACGCCCCGCGCGCGAAGTCGTACTCGCAGAGCGCGAGCTCCGCGCTTCCCGGGAGCGGGCGGCCCACGCTACCCACCTTCTCGCCGGACGCATTGGCGAGCACGAGGTTGCGCTCGGTCGACGCGTAGAGCTCGAGCACGCCGACACCGAATCGCTCGCGCACGCGGCGCCACACGTCGACGCGCATCCCGCTGCCGACGAAGAGGCGCACCGGATGACTCTTCTCGCCGGGGACGACCGGCGCCTCGACCAGCGCACGCGCCATGTCGCCGGCGTAGAAGACGATCGTCGCGCCGTAGCGCCGCGCGTGGTCCCAGAACGTCTCCGGGTCGAGCCCGTGCGTCAGGGCGAGCCGACAGCCGCCGACGATCGCGCCGCCCGCGGCCACGAGCAGGCCCGTCGGGTGGTGGAGCGGCAAGCACGAGAGCACGGTATCGCGCGGACGCAGCGTCGCCGACGCGGCGACCCCGAGCGCCGAGAAGGCCCAGCGCCCGTTCGTGATCCTCGAGTGGCGCGGTTCCCCGTCCTTTCCGGCGTTCACGAACACCATCGCGAGCGTCTCGGCGCGCCCAGGATCCGGAACGAAGCTCGCTGGCAACGTCACCTCGCCCGGCTCGATCGCCTCGAGATCCACGACGCCGTCGCCGAAGCTACGCGCCTCTTCGCTGCCGACGCCGCCGAGGACGAGGACGCGCGCAGCCCCTCGGATGCGCGCCGCGCGGGCCGCCGCCTCGGGATCGGCAGCGATCGCCGTGACTCCGACGTCGGCCACGGCCTGCATCAGCGCCTCGTCGGAGAGCTCGGGGCTCACGATGACGGCCACGGCGCCGATGCGGTTCAGCGCCGTCGTCATCGACAAGAAGCTCGGGCGCGTGCCCATGAGGACCATGACCGCATGGCCCGCCTGGACTCCGGCCGCGACGAGCCCGCGCGAGACAGCATCGACCCGCGCGTTCGCCTCCGCGTAGCTGAACGCTCGCCCGCGCCAGAGGAAGAAGGTCTCGCCGCCGATGCTCTCGGCTTGCTCGGCCAACATGAGGCTCGCGCTCATCCGCGTCGCCGCCGTCATGTTCTCGAGCCGCTGCAGCCGCGGCCACTGCCAGCGCAGCTGGTCGAAGGTGTTGCCGGCGTCACGCAGGACGTCGCCCGCCTGCTCGAGCCCGCCGCGCAGCGCGTGCGCGAGCTCGTCGCCGAGGAGTCGATAGTCGAAGTCGACCTCGAAAAATTCTTCGGGCTCGTCGTGCTGACGCTCCTCGTGCTGGCGCTCGTCGGGCACGGCCGCGCGAAGCTCTCGCGGCTCGGGGCCCTGTCCCTCGCGCCAGCGCAGCCACTCGATCACACTCGGCCACGTCACGCGCGACGCGGTCGAGCCCACGACGAGCCCGAAGTGCCCAGCGCGCAGGCCGATCTCGAACACCTCGGCGAAGGGCGCCGCCGTGCGAATGGCGCGCACCGACTCTGGGCGCGCGAACTCGTCGCGCGAGCCCACGAACGCGAGGATCGGCGCGCGAATGTCGGAGAGCGCCACGGTCCGCCCGTCGACGACGATGCCGCCCGAGAGCATGCGATTGTGGACCACGAACTGATCGAAGAACGAGCGCAGCGCCGGCCCGGGCCACGCCACGAAGCCCTCGCCTCCGAGGAACCTGCGCCGGCTCTCGCGCCGCGCGAGCTCCTCTCGATCGTTCAGCTTGAGCAGGAAGTCGAGCATCTGCTCGAGCTCCTTCTTCGGCGACAGCACCTTGAAGCCGAGGCTCGTCAGGATCCCCGGGATCCCCTCGACGCTGTCGAGTGCGAGGTCGACCATCGGCCTGGCCGCTCGGATGAGACGGGCCGTGACGTCGCTCGCCACGTTGGGCAGGTTCTTGTGGATGTCGACCGGACTGCCGAACGTGACGATGCTGGCGATCCCGTCGCCTCGCCGATAGGCCGCCGCCTGGTACGCGAACATGCCGCCCTGCGAGTAGCCGGCGACGTGCACGTCGCGCAGGGTGAGCTCGCGAACGCGGCCGATCGCCCACGCGACGCCGCGAATGTGGTCGTCGAGCGTGCGCTTCATGCCGCCCTCTTCGCGCTCGGGCGCGCCGAAGTCGACGACCCAGGTGTCGACGCCGCCCATCGTGAGCTGCCGAACGGCGCTCGTGTCGGGCGACATGTCGTAGATCTCGGCGGTCAGCATCAGCGGCGGAACCAGCAAGAGCGGCGCGTGCGGCGCAGCTGCGACCGCCGGCGCGTAGTGCCGCAGACGGCAAATCCGCCCGCGGTCCGCGACCTCGAACGAGACGGAGTCCGCCGGGCTCAGGCGTCCGAGGCGCGCGATCTCGAGAGTGTTCTCCGCGCTGCGCGAGAGCCAGCCCCGCACCGACCGAACCAGAAACCGCGCCGCGGAGAGCGCGCCCCGCTGGCCCTTCGGTCGCCGCCGAACCTCGCTCACGTGCCCCATGCGCTCTCCTCCGGCTCGCCCATGCGAAGCGCACGATAGCAGGCCGCGGCGAGGCGGCGGCAGGGACGTCCGGGGCGCGCTCGGTCACGCCGACGGACGGCGCCGGCGCGCGGCCAACGTCAGCGACTCGTCGCCGGATCCGCGAGCCTTCGATCCGTGCTATCCCCGCGCGCATGTCGCGAAGCGTGCTCCCGAACCCGACCACCGATCCGCTGCGTCGCTGGACCGTGAACGACTCGCTCGAGACGTATGCGGTCCAGGAGTGGGGGCGTGACTACTTCTCGATCAACGAGGCGGGCAACGTCACCGTGTCGCACGAGCGCGGCTCCATCGACCTCAAGGTGCTCGTCGACGATCTCACGCGCCGAGGCATCGAGCCGCCGCTGCTCATCCGCTTCTCGGACCTGCTCGAGTCGCGCATCAACCAGCTCAACGAGGCCTTTCACCGGGCGATCTTCGAGTACGGCTACAAGGGCGAGTACCGCGGCGTCTACCCCATCAAGGTCAACCAGAGCCGCAAGGTCGTCGAAGAGATCCTGCGCTTCGGGCGGCGCTTTCACTACGGGCTCGAGGCCGGCAGCAAGCCGGAGCTGCTCGCCGTGATGGCGATGCTCGACGATCCCGAGGCGCTCATCATCTGCAACGGCTACAAGGACGAGCTCTACATCGAGACGGCCCTGCTCGCCTCGAAGCTCGATCGCACGGTCATCATCGTCGTCGAGAAGCCGAGCGAGCTCGATCTCATCCGGCGCGTGTCCGAGCGGCTCGCCGTGAAGCCGAACATCGGCGTGCGCATGCGCCTCTCGGCGCGCGGCGCCGGCAAGTGGAGCGAGTCCGGCGGAGATCACGCGAAATTCGGCCTGTCGGCCTCGGAGCTCCTGACGGCGCTCGAGAAGCTCGAAGAGTGGGACATGCTCGACTCCGTTCGGCTGCTCCACTTCCACGTCGGCTCGCAAATCACGGCGATCCGCGCGATCAAGGACGCCTTGCGCGAGGCCACGCGGACGTACACCGAGATGGTGCGCCTCGGCTGCAAGCAGCTGACCTTCTTCGACGTCGGCGGCGGCCTCGCGGTCGACTACGACGGCTCGCAGACGAACTTCGAGTCGTCGATGAACTACACCATCCAGGAGTACGCGAACGACGTCGTGTTCGCGGTGCAAGAGGCGTGCGATCTCGCGGAAATTGCACACCCGAACCTCGTGAGCGAGTCCGGGCGCGCGGTCGTCGCGCACCACTCGGTGCTGATCGTCAACGTCATCGGCGTGACCGCGACCGCGCACACCGAGGCGCAACCCGAGCAGCCGACGGACGACGAGCACGACCTCTTGCACAAGCTCCACGACGTGTGCGGATCCGTGAGCCGCAAGAACGTGCGCGAGTGCTACCACGACGCGCTCGAGTACAAGGACGAGCTCTTGCAGCTCTTCAACCTCGGCAACGTGTCGCTCGAGGAGCGCGCCAAGGGCGAGCGGCTCTTCTGGGCGACCTGCGAGCGCATCGCCGCCGTCGCCTCGACGCTGTCGCGCGTGCCCGAGGAAATCCAGACGCTCGAGAAGATGCTGAGCGACACGTACTTCTGCAATTTCTCGATGTTCCAGTCGCTGCCCGACGCCTGGGCGGTCGATCAGCTGTTCCCGATCTGCCCGATCCACCGGCTCAACGAGGAGCCGACCCGGCGCGCGACGCTGGCCGACATCACCTGCGACTCGGACGGCAAGATCGACTCGTTCATCGACCTGCGCGACGTCAAGCACGTGCTCGAGCTGCACCCCAAGGACGACGGCCAGGA
>SYFR01000172.1 GCA_005800325.1 Myxococcales bacterium
CGCCGCAGACGAGCCGGTCCATCGTGCGCGCGGCCTCGAGATCCTCGGAGACCTCAGCGATGGCGCGTGCCTGGTCGGGCGTCTCTTCGTAGGGGAACGCCGCTTCGAACGCGCGGTAATCGTCGTCGCAGGGCGGCGTGGCGACACCGCCCTTGGCGCGGCGCTCGGCGTAGAGCCGGAGGAGCTCGTCCGCCATCTCGCGGACCTTCGCCTTGGCTCGGGCCTTGGTGCGCGCGAACGTCTGACCACCGAGGCGATCGAGCTTCGGCGTCGAGTCCGAGCCGCGAAAGCGCTGGACGAGATCGAGTCGATAGGCCGGTAGATAGAGCCTGTCGCCGCCCGCATATTCGAGCACGATGAGGTCGACCTTCTGGCCGCCCACGGTGCGCACCTCGAGGCCCGCGTAGCGCGCGATGCCGTGCTCGATGTGGACGACGAAGTCTCCCACGGTGAGCGACCGGAGGTCCTCGAGCATCTTCTGTGCGCGTCGCGCCGAAGCCGCGGTCTTGGGGCGAGCGCGGTGGGCGCGGCTGCCGAAGATTTCCTCTTCGGTGAGGAGCACGAGCCCATCGGCTTGGGCGACGACGCCGCGCGCGAGGCTGCCGACGGTGATGGCGAGCTCCCGGCGTTGCCCGGCTGTCGCGAAGAGCGCGCTCTTGTCGGCGTCCTCGACGAGTCGGACGGGGAGCTCGCGGTGCCGCAACATGAGCGCGAGCCTCTCGGCTTGGGTCGTCGTGCGAGCGGTGATGACGACGTCGAGGCCCGCGTCGCGCCACGCGGTGATGCGCGAGACGAGCGGGTCGAGGCCCGCGCCATGCTGCGGCCCACCGGTCTCGACGGCGCGCGCGAGATCCGCGTGGTCGCGGGCGGCGAGGCTTGGTGTTTGCTCGTCGGTGCGCGAGAGCTCTCCGAGGACGCCTGCGCCGCCGAGGATGGGTGCGAGGTTGAGGCCGATCGTCGTGCGCTCGCCGAGCCACGCCTCGACATGCGCTCGGTCGCAAAACAGCGCGTCGAGCGGAAAATGCGGCTCGCCATGCTTGCCGAGCTCCGACTCGAGCCCCTCTTGCATCGCGAGCTCGAGCGCCTCTGCGACCGCGCTCGGCTCTTCGACGACGACGATGGCTCGCTCGGGGAGGGCGTCCATGAGCGGCTGGAGATCGAGGAACGCGGGCAAGAGCGCGTCGAGCGCGAAGACGTTGCGTCCGCTCGCCACGTCGTCGATGAGCTGCCGCGTCTTCTGCGTCGGCCAGTCGACGGCGTCGCAGAGCTCGCGGAGTCGGAGCCGCACGCGGCACGCGGTCTCGTCGTCGAGGACGGCCTCGCGCGCGGGCGCGAGGGTGAACTCGAGTAGCTCGGTGTGCGTTCGTTGATCGGTGGGGTCGAAGCGCTTGAGCGATGCGACGATGTCGCCGTCGAGCTCGATGCGCACGGGCTCGATCATGGCCGGCCCCCACGCGTCGATGAGCCCGCCGCGCACTGCGACGGTGCCGGGATCCTCGCAGAGTGGCGCGCGCGCATACCCGAGCGCCGTGAGGTCGCGGAGCAACGCGACGTAGTCGAGCGAGTCGCCGACGGCGATCGAGCGTGTCCTCTCGGCGACGAAGCGCGCAGGAACGTATTTGCGCGCCAGCGCCGCGGCCGTGACGATGACGACGCGCGGTCCGCTGTGCGTCGCGTCACGGCCGAGAGAGAACAGCGCCGCGAGGCGGCGATGAGCGGCGGCGCGATCGGGGGCGACGTCCGCATACGGGCTCGTCTCGGCGGCGTCGAACGACACGATCTCGGGTGTCGCGTCCGCCGTCGCGAGGCAGAAGGCGAGGTCAGCCTCGAGCGCCTCGGCTACGAGCGTGTCGCGAACGATGATGACGAGCTCCGAGGCGCCGCGCGCGGCAAGCGCTCGAGCGAACGGGGCCGTCGAGCCCGTCGCCGCCCCGTCGACGACGTGGCGTGAGCCTACCGGGCTCGCGAGGATCTCTCGGACGAGCTCGCGCGTGCTGGTGGCGTTCGCCGCGAAGTCGATCGTGTCCGCGGGCGTTGCGCCGGGCTCGAAGGGCAGTGTGGCGCCGGAATCCAGGTGGGGGGCGTCGGGAACTGTCAATTCAACACGTTCTTGCGGCCGGTCGCAGAGGTCTGGAGTGCGCGCCGTGTCTCCTTGCTGTCGCCGTCAGCGAAGATGCGCTCCCAGTTCTCTCGATACGCGGGGCTCGCGACCTGCGGCGGGCCGTCGCTCGTCGCTCGTCCTCCGCCTTGCTCCGTGGCGCGGCCGTCGTACACCACCTCGACGTCGAAGAGGCGCTCGTGCTCGGCGCGTCGCTCGAGGCGCACCACCTCGCCCGAGAGCGGCTTGCCCTCGACGATGGGGCGCATTCGCCCGATCTCGATACGCTCGTCCCGCTTTCGTACGACGTTGACGTCGCCGTTGTCGCTCTTGCTGTGAACGAAGAGGACGTCGCGCGGCTTGTCCGGGTGACGGTCGTCTTCGGACATGACGCGCTACTTTACCCGAGCGCGGCGCCGCTGGCGACGAGGAGCGTTGCGCGAGCAGGAGGCGGCGCGCAGCAACGCGACGCACCCCGCGCGCGGCGCCGCTCGCGATGAGGAGCGTTGCGCGAGGGCAGTTCGGAGCCACGCACAAAGTTGGCCGTTCTTCGTGCGAGGGCGTACCGACCAGCGTGGGTCACGGGCGAGGCGCCCGGGGACCCGCACGTACCGCTCGGGGCTCAGCTCGAGACCCCTTGCGATGTGGCGAGCTCGGTCGCCCGCGCACGGCGTCGGGTGGCACGCGCTCGACCGCGACGTGAGAACCACGGCACGAGTGGACGCTCGACATGCGTCCGCAGTTCAGCTTTCGGCACGATCCGGGAGGACAAGCGAGATGACCCAGGCGAGAATCGGACTCGACATCAAGACGTCAACGCGCGAGCCGGAGGAGCGGCGTTATGGCGCTGCGCCGCGCGTTTACTTCGAGACTTTGGTCGAGGTCGGCGCGAGGCAGGGAGGCTTCGAGGCCGAGTCGGTCGATGTCTCCGCGGACGGGATCCGCTTGCGGACGGCGTTCCTACCGAACCCCGGCGACAAGCTCACGTGCCGCTTCGATGGCGTCGGCGGCGAGGTGATCGCCACGGGCGAGGTGATGTGGTGCCGTGACGAGGGGCGCGGTGGCGAGTTCGGGCTGCGCTTCATCTCGCTCGATCAGGCGGGTGCTCAGGTCCTCGAGTCGCTTTGCCGGCCCGAGACGGCGGTGGGTCCAGAGCCGGCCCGAGCCGACGAGCTCGCGAGGCTCATCGGATCGCGCGTGCGCCTCCACATCCAGGGGCTCGGCACGCCGATGCGCGCTCGCGTGCGCGATCTCGCGGACGGCGAGGTGCTCGTGGGCTCCAATCTCGAGTTTCTCCGCGTCGGGCGCGACATCGAGCTCGAAGACGTCGAGCAAGGCGGAAGACGCGTCGCGCTCATCGAGCACGTCGGCGTCGAGATCGATCCCGAGACGAGCGTTCCGCAGCTCGTCGTATCGCTTCGCTACGACGAGGCGATGCGCGCCAAAGAGCCCGCGCCACGCATCCCGACGCCCGCGCGCCGCGAGCCTGCGGCGGTCGCCGGACGCCTTGAGCGCGAGGTGACGCCCGAGCCCACCGTCATCGACGACGACGAGCCTGTCGAGAGCCCCGTTTCGGCGTGGTCGCGCGGCCCCGAGGAGCGGACCGACGACACGCCGCACATGGCGCGCCGCGCCGTGATGCCCGAGCCGAGCCATGAAGCTTCTGCGCTCGCGACGGAGAGCGGCGGCAGCGAGGCCGCGGGCGACGGCGACGCACCGCCCACGCTCGCGACTCCGTCGGCATCCACCGCGGAAGAAACCGAGGCCGAGGGCCCGGCGACGCGCGCGATCGCCACGCTCGGCCGCGCGCTCGGCGGCTACGCCAAGGCCGTTGGCCCAAAGCTCACCAACGCCGGTGTCGGAGCCAAGGCGACGCTCGCTCAGATCCTCGAGGCCGTGAAGCGCAAGCGCGCCGAGCGCGACGTCGCAGAGCCAGCGGCGAAGGCCCCCAAGCGGACCACGGCGCTGCCGCCCACCGGGGCGTTGCGCAGCGACGGCAAGAGGCTCGTGCGCGAGTCCGTCGTCGGAGGCAGCGAAGCGGACGCGGGCGCGACGGACGCATCCCGGGCGGCACCGCGAACCGCCGATCGCAGGCGCGCGACCGTCGGCGCCATCGCCGGCGCGATCGCGGTCGTCGGGATTTACGTCGGCGCCACGCAGTTGAACAAGCCGCGGACTGATGCTGCGGTTTCGCCCACGGCCGCGGTGGCCGCAGCCCCCGGTGAGCCCGGCAGCTCGCCAGCCGGTGCGTTGCAGCCGGCGGCGCCGCGTGCGGACGGCGGTGGAGTCGCGATGGCGAACGTGCCGCTGTTCGGAGCGACGCCGCTCACGACCACCGAGGCGGTCCCTGCCGCGAAGAGCCCGGACCTCCTAGGTGACAGCGGCGCGCTCGACGGCGCAGCACCGCCGGCCGGCGCCGATGGCGCGCAAGAAGGCGAGCCTGCGCCGAAGGCCGCCACGCTCCAGAAGGAGTGGGGTGTCGGCAACGTCGAGGACCCAGTCGTCCTCCGCTTGACGATGGACGACGACGTCGCCGGGTTCAGCGGCCTCGAGGGCGAGCACGGCTTCACCCTCGTCGTGCCAGGTTGCAAGTCGATCTCGTCGGCGGCGGCGCTGGCGCGTAAGGACAAGCGCATCGACTCACTGAACGTGGTCAACTACCCGGATCGCGCCGAGATTACCGTCGAGTTCAAGGGTGACGTCCCCGCCTACCTCGCGAAGGTGAGCGGCAAGCGCCTGTCGATCGAGATCGCGGGTGACCCCAAGTCTCGGGGCGACGAGCGCGACGAAGCCGACGAGCCGAAGCCGGCGAAGAAGAAGTCCAAGTCCAAGAGCAAGGCCAAGGATGGCGACGCAGCCGAGGTCAAGAGCGAGGCCGCGGCGGGCAAGCCTGCCAAGGCGGCGAAGAAGACGAAGGGCGAGGCGAAGGCCAGCGACTCCAAGGCTCGCGCGAAGTCCACCGCGACGAGCGCCGAAAAGGGCGCAGAAAAGAAGTCGAGCAAGAAGGCGGACTCGACGAAGACCGAGTCGAAGAAGGCAACATCGTCGAAGAGCTAGTGCCCTCTCTGATTCGCCGTACGAGCGTCCTCCGTCGTCGCCAGGGCGACCCCGGGCGCGCGCGCTCTGGGCGCGATCCATGAGAGACGCGCACGCCACGCCGGACCCGTCCCGGCGTGGCGGCGTCGTTTCACGGTTCACGCGCTAGCAGCGTCGAGCTCGAACGCGCCTGCGCGCTCGACGGCAGCTAGCCCTGGACCTCGGCGCGCGGCGGCCCCCGCGTCCGTGCGCCGTCCGAGCAGGAGCACGTCACGCGCGCGGATGTCCGTGAACTTGCGCTTCGCCCCGGCTTCGCCGTCGACCGTGCGGCTGCGAATGGCACCCTCGACGAAGACGTGCGCGCCCTTCGCGATCAGCTGCGAGAGCGGCTTGGCGCGCGGCCCCCAGAGCTCCACGTTGTGCCATTCGGTTCGCTCCTGCAGCTCCTCGCTGCGGTCTCGGTAGTGCTCGGTCGTGGCGAGCGAGAACTTGACGCAGGCGTTGTCACCATCGGCGAACTTGAGCACCGGCTCGGCGCCGACGTGCCCGACGAGGATGACGCGATTCATGCTGTTTCCCATTGGATGTCTCCTGTTGATGATGCGGTTTCGAAAGGGCCGCATGACGCGGCTCGTGCAACGTTGCGCGCGCACACCGGCGCGGGCGCTGTGAGGCGACGGCGGATGCTGCGCGGACGGTGCGCGGATGGTGCGCGCACGGCGGGCGTCGAGTCGGCTCGACGACCGCGCGATCGTGAACGGTGGTCGGTCGCGAGGGGGAGCCTGTTAGCTCCCGGCGGTGGCAGGCGACGGTGAATCGCGGGAGACCACCGCTTGCCGGAGCGCTAGCGCGAGCGCGGCCGAGTTCACGAGGGCGTCGCGGGCCTTTTCCCGGCCGTGCCCGAGCTTCTGATCGCCGAAGGTGAGGTGGGCGCCGCTCTTCTCCACGACCCCGAGCTCGATGGCGCGATCGAGCAGCTCGCTCGCGTGGTCGATACCGGTGCCCCAGCGGATCTCGAACTCCGCCTTACGGAACGGGCAGGCCAGCTTGTTCTTTACGACCTTGACCCGCGTCTTGGAGCCGACCGCCTCTTCGCCCACCATGACCTGGCCGATGCGGCGCACATCGAGACGCACGCTCGCATAGAACTTGAGCGCGTTGCCGCCCGGAGTCGTCTCCGGATTGCCGAAGACCACGCCGATCTTTTGGCGGAGCTGGTTGATGAAGAC
>SYFR01000173.1 GCA_005800325.1 Myxococcales bacterium
ATCCACTCGTCGCTCACCGGCCACCTCGTTCTCTCGACCATCCACACGAACGACGCGCCGGTCGCCGTGACGCGCCTCGTGGACATGGGCGTCGAGAGCTTCCTCGTGCGCTCGAGCCTCATCGCCGTCCTGGCGCAGCGCCTCGTCCGCGTGCTGTGCCCGAAGTGCAAAGTGCCGTACGAGCCGTCGGCGCACGAGCTCGAGCAGCTCGGCCTCGGGCCCGCTCGCATCGAGTGGCGCGCACGGCGTCGCGCGAACCCGCGCTACACTCCCTACGGCGTCGCGTACCGCTATCCCGGGCAGGACCTGCCGGAGCACATCGTGTTTCACCGCGCGAAGGGCTGCGCCGACTGCCTCAACAAGGGCTACGTCGGGCGCCTCGGCATCTACGAGCTGATGCTCATCGACGACGCCGTGGGCAAGCTCGTGCTCGAGAGCGCCGACGCGCAGGCCATCAAGCGCGCCGCACAGCAGAGCGGCATGGACACGCTGCGCGACGACGGCGCACGCAAGGTGCTCGAGGGCAAGACGACGGTCGAAGAGGTGCTGGCGGCGACGCAGGAGGACGTCATCATCGACGAGTAGCGTCGGTGGGCGAAGCGAGCGTGGCGGTCTACGAATACGCCGGAATTGCGATCGCGAGCGGCAAGTCCGTCAAGGGGCTGCGCGACGCCGACAACGTCCGCACGCTCCGAGCGCAGCTGCGCAAAGACGGCGTGTTGCTCACGACCGCGGCCGAGGAGCGCGCGGCTCAGAAGGCGAAGCCCAAGGGCTCGCTCGATCTGCGAGAGTGGCTCGAGCGCCCGAGCCAGGCCGACGTCGCCATCATGACGCGACAGCTCGCGACGCTCGTGCGCGCGCAGATCCCGCTCTTCGAAGCGCTGACCGCCCTCATCGAGCAGGTCGAAAAGCCCGGGCTCGCGCGCGCGCTCACGAACGTGCGGGACGCGGTGCGCGAGGGCAAGAGCTTCGCCGACTCGCTCGCCGAGCACCCGAAGATCGTCCCCGACCTCTACGTGAACATGGTTCGCGCCGGCGAGTCGTCCGGCACGCTCGAGGCGGTGCTCACGCGCCTGACGCAGTTCACCGAGGGGCAGGCGAAATTGCGCGGCAAGGTCTCGAGCGCGATGGCGTACCCGATCCTCATGCTGCTCATCTCGACGGTGATGCTCGGCGTGCTCATGACCAGCGTCGTGCCGAAGGTGATCAGCATCTTCGATAGCATGCAGAAGGCGCTGCCCTGGTACACGAGCCTCCTCATCTTCGTGTCGCGCACGTTGAGCGACTACTGGTGGCTGCTGCTCGCGCTCGGCAGCGGCGCCGCGTACGGGTTTCGGAGCTGGCGCGCGACGACCGAGGGGCGGCTCGCCTGGGACCGCTTCCTGCTCAAGGCGCCCCTCGTCGGCAAGCTCGCGATGATGGTATCGGTCGCGCGCTTCTCGCGCACGCTGGCGACGCTGCTCGGCTCCGGGATCGCGCTCTTGCCCGCGATGGGGATCGTCCGCAAGGTGCTCGGAAACGCGGCGCTCGAGAAGGTGATCGAGACGGCGACCGTCTCGATTCGCGAGGGCCAGAGCATCGCCGAGCCGCTCAAGGCGAGCCGGCATTTCCCGCCGCTCGTGACGCACATGATCGCGATCGGCGAGAAGAGCGGGCAGCTCGAGGAGATGCTCGAGAACGTCGCCGAGGCCTACGACGCCGAGGTGGACCGCCGGGTGCAAATGCTGACGAGCCTCCTCGAGCCGATCATCATCGTCGTGATGGGCGGCTTCGTGGGCTTCGTCGCGTTCTCGATCCTCGTGCCGCTCGTGCAGATGAGCGAGTTCGTCGAGTAGAGTGGACCACGATGGCGCGCCGCACCGGAGAGAAGGCGATCCTGTTTCCGTGGGAGCGGAGCGATCGCCTAAGGCTGCCCTGGGCTCGCCTGCTGCCGATCCTCGCGGCGCTCGGAATGATGAGCCTGCTCGCGCTGTTGGGGAGGCGTGAGCGGGAGCGCGCCGGCGTGCGCTCGACCCGCGCGACGTTGATGGTCGTCCGGGAGGCGGTCGACGGGTACCGCGCCGACCACGACGGGCGGTGCCCCGATACCCTGGCGCGGCTGAGAGACGAGGGGACGCTCCGAGCCGCCCCGGTCGATGCGTGGGGACGCCCCCTCCGCCTCACCTGCCCGGGGCGCCACAATCCCGACAGCTACGATCTCACGAGCCTTGGCCCGAGCGGCGATCTGCGCGGGCTCGATCGCTTAGAGTGACGCCCCGCCAATGCGTCGCGTGCGCTCCCTCTCACGACACGACCACGGAACCGATCCATGAACACCAACCAGCTCTTGCTCGCGCGTCGCCTCCGCCGCGCACTCTCACGCGGCGTGACCCTCGTCGAGGTGCTCATCGTCGTCGCCATCATGGCGCTGATCGCCGGAGGCGTGAGCTTCCTGGTGTTGCCGCGCTACCGCGAGGCGCAGGTGAAGACGGCGAGGACGACGGCGCGCAACATTCGCCAGGTGGCGACGCAGTACATCGCGCTCAAGAGCCCCGGCGACTGCCCCTCGGTCGAGACGCTCATCAAGGACAAGGAGCTCGACGCGGCCGGCGACACCAAGGACCCCTGGGGAGGCAAGTACACGATCAGCTGCGAAGAGGACGACGTGCGCGTTTCGTCGCCTGGGCCCGACAAGAACGACCCCAAGGACGATATCGTGGTCGGCGGGCCGAGCGACTCCGCCGCCGCGAGCTGAGGCCAACGATGGCGAGCCGCGAGCGAGGTGCGACGCTCGTCGAGCTGCTCGTCGCGATCGCGCTCGCGGCGCTGCTCGCGGGCGGAGCGTTCTTCGGCGTCGGCATGCTAAGGAGCGCGCGCCTGCGCGAGGCGACGACGCTCGTCGGGTCCGCGGTGCGCGTCGCGTACAGCCACGCCGCGACGAAATCGCGCGTGACGCGCCTCGTGCTCGACTTCGACGCGGGCACGATCACGATGGAGGAGAGCGAGGGCAGACATCTCCTGCGAAAGGGCGACCGCGCCGGTGGTGCGAGCGGCGCGACGGAGCTCGAGCGGGAAGCGATCGCGGCCGCCGAGAGCGTCGTGGAGGGGCCGCGGGCGCCGCGCGCGGAGTTTCATCCGGTGACGAGCCTCGGCTCGAAATTGCTGGAGCTGTCGCGCGACGGCGAGGACAAAAAGCGCGGGCCGAAGGCGCTGCCGAGCGGCGTGCGCTTCAAGCACATCGAGGTGGCCCACGAGGACGAGCCGATCACGAGCGAGCGCGTCTACCTCTATTTCTGGCCCGGCGGACAGACCGAGCGCGCGGCCATCGTGCTCGCGGAGGGCAGCGACCCTGACGAGAACCTGTTGACGGTGCACGTGCACGCGCTCACGGGCGAGCCGCGGGTCGAGAAGGGCGCCGTCGCCATGCCCCGTCCGCGCAGCGACGAAGAGGCGAGCGAGGCGGAGGACGACGACTGATGCGCGAGGCGAAGGAGCCACCACGCGGGCGAGCGCGCGCGTTCACGCTGCTCGAGGTGCTCGTGGCCGTGGCCATCCTCGGGCTCGGGCTCACGGCGATCCTGTCGGCGCAATACAGCGCGGTCGGCGGCGTGTCGCACGCGCGCGGCCTCAGCATCGGGGTCGGGCTCGCGCGCTGCAAGATGAGCGAGCTCGAGGCGCGGCTCGCGACCGAGGGCATGGGAGATCTCGACGTGCGCGAGGATGGCCCCTGCTGCGAGGGCTCGCTCGACGCCGCGTACACGTGCGAGTGGCGCATCGAAAAGCCCGAATTTCCCGCCACGAACGCGAAGCTCGATCTGGACGCCGAGCTCGATCTCGGCACGAGCGATCTCGGCGCGATCGGCAAGCTCGCGAGCCAGGACGGCGAGGCACCGGCGATCGATCCAGCGGCGGGGCTCTCGGGCGTGACCGACGCGCTCGGCGGAGCCGGCGATCTCGCGGCGGGCGGTGTCAGCGGGGTCGCGTCGATGGTGATGGGGCTCGTGTATCCCGACCTCAAGCTCGCGTTCGAAGCGGCGACGCGACGCGTGACCGTGGTCGTGAACTGGCGCGACGGGCAACGGTCCCGCTCGCTCGAGATCGTGCAGTGGGTGACGAGCCCGAACATGGTGGCCGCGGCTCGCGCGCGCGCGAACGAGGACACCGACACCGGCGACGCCTCGTCCACGACGACGACCGGAGGCGGACGATGACCGCGAGCGCGTGCGGCCCCCTCGCTCGGCCGCGAAGCCGCGTCGGGGCCGAGAGAGCAGCGCATGCGCCGTTGCGGGCGTTCACGCTCGTCGAGGTCCTCGTCGCGATCAGCGTGGTCGCGCTCCTCGGCCTGCTCATCTACTCGGCGTTCTCGGGCATGAGCCGCGCGCGCACCAACATGGCGAGCGTCGCGGCTCGCCACCAGCACGGACGGCAGGCCCTGAGCCGCATGACGCGTGAGCTCTCGAGCGCATTTCTCTCGGCACACAAGAACTTTCAGTCGCTCCAGAACGTGCGCGAGACGGCGTTCACGGGGCGCGGCGAGGACGAGTCGCGGGTCGATTTCACGACCTTCGCCGAGCAGCACCTCGACGCCGACAGCCACGCGTCCGACCAGGCCGAGGTGTCGTACTTCGTGTCGCGCGATCGCGATGGAGGGCGCGAGCTCGTGCGCCGCGTGTCGCGGTACATCGACGCGGAGCCGGCGCGTGGCGGCGTCGTGGAGGTCATGGTCGAGAACATCGAGAGCTTCGAGCTGCACTTCCTCGACCCGCTCACGAACGAGTGGCTGGACCGCTGGGACACGACGCAAGCGACGGGGCAGCTCGGCCGCCTGCCGGCGCAGGTGTGGATCGCGCTGACGCTCGAAGGTGGACCGAACGGGCGCGCGGTGCGCTTCGAGACGAAGGTCCCCATCGCCGTCCAGCTGCCGATCGCCTTCGGGACCGACTGACATGGGCAAGCGGTCGAGCGCGCGAACTTCGTCACCTCACTCAGGACTCAGCGCCCGAGCGATGACGACCCTGCGGCGACGAAGTCGCAAGACGCGCCGCGCGCGGGAGCGTGGCGTAGCGCTCATCATGGTCCTCTTGTCGATCGTGGTGCTGACGGTGTTTCTCACCGAGGTGCAGGAGCAGAGCGCGACCGCGTTCGCGGCGGCGATCGGCGAGCGGGATCGCCTCCGCGCCGAGTACCACGCGCGCAGCGCCGTCAACCTGGCGCGGCTGCTCATCGCGAGCGAACCGACGGTTCGGGAGGCGGTCGAGCCGATCTTCGTGATGCTGAACCCGAAGGGCAAGGCGCCGCAGATCCCCGTCTGGGAGTTCATCGCGGAGGTGATCGGGCCCTTCAACGACGCCGCGGGGGCCGAGGGCTTCTCCTCGCTCACGAAGCTCGACGCAAGCACCGGCGAGAACCTCGGGCTCGGGGGGCCGGGACGCTTCGAGGTCGTGGTCGTCGACGAGGACTCGAAGCTCAACGTCAACGTCGGCGCGCGCGGGGACATCATCTCGCGCACGCGCCTCGCGCAGCAGCTGCTCGGCCTCATGGGACCGCCGCAATACAGCCCCTTGTTCGAGGGGGAAGATCTCGACGGGCAGCTCTCGGACCGGCAGACGATCTGCCGGGAGATCATCGACTGGACCGACTCGGACACCGACCTCGAGCCGTGCGATCCGAGCGCCGCGGCGCCATCGAGCGGCGTCGAGGACAACTTCTACCAGACGATCGGCCTGCCGTATTTTCGCAAGAACGCCGCCTTCGACTCGCTCGACGAGCTGCGCCTCGTGCGCGGAGTCGGCGATGCGTTCTGGGCGACCTTCGTCGATCCGGATCCCCGCGATCCCAAGAAGCGCGTCGTGACCGTGTGGGGACAGGGCAAGATCAACGTGAACACGGCCAACGCGCAGACGCTGCTCGCGCTCGTGTGCGCGGGAGCCCCCGACGCCGAGCTCTGCAACGACCTCGCGCAGGCGTCGTCCTTCTTGTCCGTCGTGACGCTGCTTCGCAGCATGACCGCCGGAGCGCCGCTCTTCAGCTCGCCGGGCGACTTCATCCGCACGCTCAAGGGCCAGGGCATGGTGGGCCCCTACCTCGCGACGGTCGGCATCAAGCCGGTGACCTTCAAGAGCGACTCCGAGATGAAGAAGATGGTCACGACGGAGAGCAAGATGTTCAGCATCTATGCGACCGGCGTCGTCCCCGGGCGCGGCGGCGATACCCGCGCGAGCGTGCACGCGGTCATCGACTTTCGCAAAGCGTCGGGGCTCGGCGAAGGGATCGCGCTCGAGGCGGACGGCAAGAACGGGAAGACCGCCGAGGCGCTCGCGAGCGAGGCGGGGCGCGCACCGACCCCGGAAGAGCTCGCCGGGATCCAGGCCGCAAACCCCGGCGGCAACCTCGTCTACTGGAGGGTCGAGTGAGCGAGTCCTCGCGAGCCACGGGCGCGCGCCACGACGCACGGGCTCGAGCGGCAAGGGAGCGCGCGGCGAGCGAGCGTTGGTCCTCGATTCGAGCGATTCGCGCGACTAGGCTAGACCGCTGTCATGGCTAGGTGGCTCGGGATCGATCTCAGCGGCACGACCGTGCGCGTCGCCCTGATCGAGTCGCGGCTGCGCAAGACCGTGCTCGTCGCGCTGCGTGAAGAGCGGCTCTCGGATCACGCGAGCGCGAGCGAGGCCCTGCGCGCGGCGACGGCGACCTTGCGGTGCGACGCCTGCACCGCCGCCGTGGACGGCAAGAAGACCTTCATGCGGCGCATCGATTTGCCGCGGGCCGCGCAGAAGAACCTCGCGAACGTGCTCTCGTTCGAGGTCGAGGCGACCCTGCCCTTCGAGCTCGACGACGCGGTGATGGATCACCGGCGGCTGCGGCCCGTCCCGGGCATGGACGCTCCCGACGAGCTGCCCATCTTCGCGGGCGTGGCGTTCGCCGAAGCGGTGCGCGACACGATCGGGCTCGTGCGCCGCGGCGTAGGCATGGAGCCCGCGCGCGTCGGCGTCGGCCCGCTGCCGCTGTGCAACCTGGCCCAGCTCGCCCCCGAGCTCGCGAGCGACAAGCCGCGCGCGATCCTCGATCTCGGCGATGATGCGGCGGAGCTCGTCGTCGTGCGCTACGGCGAGCCCCGCTTCGCGCGTACGCTCTCGTCGGGCGCCATGACGCTCCCCGCGACGGCCTCGCGCCTCGTACGCGAGCTCAAGCAGACGCTGCTCGCGTGGCGCACCGCCGGCGGCGAGGCGCTCGAGTCGCTCACGCTCGTCGGCACGGGACGCTCCGTGCCGGGGCTCGACGAGTTTCTCCGACAGTCGCTCGCGATCGGCGTCGTGGACCTTCCGCCGCTCGCGCTCGACGGGATGTCGGCGGAGCACCGCGCGCTCTTGCCGCGCTTCGCAAAGGCGCTCGGGCTCGCGCTGGGGCTCTCGCGTCGCCCCGCCGACTTGAACCTGCGCCAGGGCGCGCTGGAGGCGCAGCAGAGCTACCAGTTCTTGCGCGATAAGACGCCGCTCTTTGCTGGGCTCGTCGCCGCCGTCGTCGCGAGCCTCGGCTTCTCGGTGTTCGCCGAGCTGCGCTCGCTCGGGGCCGAGCGCACGAAGCTCGAGGAGCAGCTTCACGCGGCGACGCTCGCCAATTTCGGCAAGGCGACGCGCGACGCGAAAGAGGCCGGCCTCCTGCTCGACGCCGCGCTCGCCGGAAAGCTCGAGGATCCGATGCCGGACATGGACGGCTTCGACGTGATCGTCGCGCTCTCAGAAAGGATCCCGCTCGAGCTCGAGCACGACATCTCCGAGCTCGATTTCAACCGCGGCGCGCTCACCATCAAGGGGCTCGTCAAGACGATCGAGGACGCGCAGAAGGTGGCGCAGCTCCTCGACGAGCACGAGTGCATGACCGACGTGAACCTCGCGCGGACGACCTGGCTCAAGGAGCAGGACAAGCAGAAGTACACGCTCGAGCTCAAGGTCGACTGCACCCCGGGCGGCAAAAAGGCCGACAAGAGCAGGGCAGGCAAGCCCGCGCCGAAGGACGAGCCCAAGGGAGAGGCGCTGCCATGATGCTGCGCGCCGAGGCACGCGAGCGCGAGAGGGGCACCGCGCGATGAGCGCTGCGTTGCGACTCGATCGCATGTCACCGAGGGAGCAGCGGCTGCTGTCGGTGCTCGGCGTCGTCGTCGCCGGCCTCGTGCTGCTCGGCGCGCCGGCCTACGTGTACGGCAAGGTCACGAGCGCGCGTGAGCACAACCATGAAATCGCCGAGCAGCTCGACGGCATGACCCGGGCCTCGGCGCTGCTCGCCAAGCGCAGGGCCGCCCGCGAGGCGCGAGAGCTCCTCTACAGCACGCCGGCGCCGGCGCTCGCCTCGTTCATCGAGGGCGCGATGCGCGCGCAGGGCATCGAGGTGCCGGAGTCCGCGGATCAACCGGACGCGGTCGGCAAGGTCTTCACCGAGCGGAGCACGCAGGTGAAGCTGCGCAAGGTCGGCCTCAAGCCGCTCGTGAACGCGCTCGAGCAGCTCGAACGCTCGAAGAGCGCGGTCGCCGTCACGCGACTCAAGATCACGGCCCGGAGCGCACCGGACGAATACGACGTGGCGCTGACGGTCTCGGCGTACGACAAGAAAAAGAGCGACGGCGGCGGCAAGGACGGCGAAGGCAAGGACGGCGAAGGCGACGACGCGGACAAGAAGGGGGACGCCCCGGGCAAGACCGCGCCGACGACGGCAAAGGGACAGCCGCTGTGAAGGCGAAGCTCGTGCGTGTGCTGCGCTTCCTCGCCTACCCTGCGCTCTACCTCGCGTGCTTGCTCGCGTTCATCTACCTCTGCCTTCCGACGGCGACGCTGAAGGGGCGAATCGAAGCGGAGTTTGCGCAGCGCGAGCGACGCGCCCGTGGCCCGGGCGAGGCGACGATGGAGCTTTCGATCGGGGAGCTCGACACGTACTGGCTGACCGGCCTCGAGCTCGAGGACATCGCCCTCACCGTGCCAGCTCGCGCCGCCAAGGGAGGCAGCGCGCTCGCGGCCATCGCCGGCGACGCGCCCGCGGGAGACTCCGCAAGACCGAGCGTCTTGAAGGTCGATCGCGTGACGGCGCGAGTGCGCATCCTGCCGCTCTTCATCGGCAAGCTGACGATCGATTTCACGGTGGAGGCGTTCGGAGGCACCATCGAGGGGCACGCTCCTCTCGGCGGCGCGGGCGATCTCGAGGTCGAGCTCAGCGGCATTCAGCTCGACCGCATCGAGCCGCTGAAGGCCATGCTCGAGGGGCTCCCCTTGTTCGGCGTGGTGCACGGCAGCCTGTCCTTGTCGCCGGAGGACGGGAGCTTCGCCAAGGCGACGGGCAAGCTCGAGGTCGCCGCCGACGACGTCGTCCTCGGCGACGGAAAAGCGAAGCTCATCGGAGTCGCGCTTCCGGCCGCGAAGGTCGGGCACGTGTCCATCGTCGCCAAGGCGGAGAAGGGGCAGCTCACGATCGAGGAGCTCAGCGCGCACGGGCGCGATTTCGAGCTCTCGGGCACGGGCAAGCTGCGCCTCCAGGAGAGCTGGAAGCGCACGACGTCCGACGTCTTCGTCGAGCTCAAGTTCACCGACAGCTACCGCGACCTCGACGACGCAACGCGCGGATTGCTCGGAAAACCCGGGCAAAAATACAAGCCGGCGATCGAGCTCGATCCGCGCGGCACGTTCAAGAAGGCGAAGAGCGAGGACGACTTCTACCGCTTTCACGTGACCGGCCGACTCGATCGACTCGACGTACAGCCAGCGGGCGCGCTGTCGGGCAAGAAGCGTGGCGCGATGAAGTCGGAGAAGGTCGGCGACGGACCGTTGGGCGGGCTCGGCCGCGAGAAGAAGGACACGCCTGCCCCCAACATGCCGCGCGAGCCGCGCGACGCGCCGCGCCGAGGCGAAGAGCGCATCGACGCCGCGAGGCCCCCCGTGACCGAGAAGCCGAGCCCGAGTGAGACCGCGGCCCCGGTTCCCGAAGCGCCCGAGCATCGCGAAGAGCGCGCGCCGAGCGAGCCGCCGCCGAGCGAGCCCGCGCCCGACACCGCGAACGGCAGCGACGACAAGGGCGCCCCCGCTCCAGGCGGCGATGGCTGACGGCGCGAGCACGAGCCACGAGGGTGCGCCTCGCCCGCTGCCGCGCCTCATCGGGGTCGTGCATTTGCCGCCGCTGCCTGGCAGCCCGCGCTCGACCCTGCGGCTCTCGCAAATCATCGCCGCGGCCGAGACCGACGCGCGCGCGCTCGAATTGGCAGGATTTCAGGGGGTCATCGTCGAGAACTACGGCGATGCGCCGTTCGCCCGCGGGAGGGTCGGCGAGGAGACGGTGAGCGCCATGACCGCGTGCGCGCTCGCGGTGCGCGAGGCAGCTCCGACCCTCGCGCTCGGGGTCAACGTGCTGCGCAACGACGCGATCGCCGCCCTCGCGGTGGCTCTCGCGAGCGAGGCATCGATGGTGCGGATCAACGTGCACATCGGTGCGCGCGTGACCGATCAGGGAATCATCGAGGGCGCCGCGCACGAGACGCTGCGCCATCGTAAGTGCCTCGGCCTCGAGGGCTCGGTGCGGCTCCTGTGCGACGTGGCCGTGAAGCACTCCGCGCCGCTCGCGCCACGGCCCCTGGAAGAAGAGACGCGGGAGCTCGTCGAGCGAGGGCTGGCCGACGCCGTGCTCGTCACCGGGAGCGGCACCGGGGCCCGCGTCGACGACGACGAGCTCGCCGTCGTGTGCCGCGCCACCGAGGCTCCGATCTACGTCGCCAGCGGCGCGGAGCCGGGCAACTTGCCGGCGCTCACGAAGGCGCACGGC
>SYFR01000174.1 GCA_005800325.1 Myxococcales bacterium
ACCGCCGCATTTTCGCCGTATTCGGGCGTGTCGATGCGCGTCGCGCCTCCTCTTAATCCATTGGCTGAAGGTTCAAGTCCTTCATGGCCCACCGAAGCATCCCCTCGCGGGCCGGGTGGTTTCTATAGGTCGACCGGAACGCGGTGGCCCGCGTGGAACACCGCGACGAGCTCGAGCTCCGCGCCTGGCGCAGCCGTTGGCCGAAGGTTCAAGTCCTTCATGGCACGGCCTGAAGTTCCTAGAGCTCGGCCACCGGAGCTACGCCCCGAGCTCGCTTCGCACCCGATCGCGCGCGCGGTCGAGCTGCTCCGGCGTCGCGCCGAGCTGCCGCAGCAGGTGCTCGCTCATCGCCAGCGCCACCTCGGCCTCCGCCGACACGATGACGTTGGCGCCCGCCTCCTTCAGCTTCGGGACCTCGCGGAGGTAGGTCGCGCGACTGAGGATGAGCAGGTCGGGATTCAGCGCCGTGGCTTGCTGGACCACGGCCGTCGGGACTCCCGAGGCGGCGAACACCAAGCTGGCCGCCTCGCGGACTCCTGCCCTCTCGAGGACCTCCCGCTGCGAGGCATCGCCGTAAATGGCATGAACGCCGTCTTCCCGGATCTGCTTCACGGTCGCGTGGTTCAGCTCGACCACGGTCGGGGTGAGGTCGTTCTCTTTCAGGAGGTTCACGAGCGTGCGCCCGATCGGACCGTAGCCCACCACGATGGCGCGATGGGCGGTGTCCTCCGCGGGGACGTGCGCCTCTTCGCCAGCTGAACGCTTCGCGGCCGGGAGCATGCGGGCGAGCGGCTCGACCCAGCGATAAAGGAGCGGGTTCACCGTGATGGATACGATGGCGGCGGCGACGAGCGCCTGAGTCGCGGCGGCGGGCAGGAGCCCGAGCTCTCGCCCGAGGGCCGCCAGGATGAACGAGAACTCCCCAAGCTGAGCGAGCGCGATGGCGACGGTCGCCGCCGTGCGTGCGGAGTGACGCAGGACGAGCACGACGAAGAGCGCGGTCAGCGGCTTGACCAGGAGCACGATCGCCAACGTTGCGGCGACGAGACCCGCATTGGGCAAGAGCTTTGAAGGGTCGAGCAGCATGCCCATCGAGACGAAGAAGAGCACCCCGAACGCGTCCCTCATCGGGAGCGCCTCGGAGGCGGCGCGCGTGCTGAACTCCGACTGACCAACAACCATCCCGGCCAGGAACGCCCCGAGCGCCATCGAGGCTCCGAAGAGCGTGGCCGAGCCGACGGCGATGCCAAGGGCGATGACGAGGACCGCGAGCGTGAAGAGCTCGCGCGAGTGGAGCCGCGCCACCTTGGCGAGGAGCTTCGGGAGCAGCTTCTGGCCTACGAAGAGTGTGAAGAAGACGAGGACCAGGATCTTCACGAGCGCGATCCCGACGGACACGACGGCGCTGGAGGACCCGCTACGATCCCCCTGTCCACTGAGGATCGGGAGCATCACGAGCACGACGACGGTGAACAGATCTTCGACGAGGAGCCACCCGACGGCGACGTGGCCCGCCGGCGTGTGCAGGGCTTGGTTGTCGGCCAGCACACGAAGCAACACGACCGTGCTGGCGACGGAGATGGCCAATCCGAACACGACCCCCGAAGCGACGCCCCAGCCGAAGAAGCGGGTCATCAGCACGCCGAGGCCCGTGGCGACGCCGATCTGCGCGACCGCTCCCGGGAGGGCGATGCTCTTCACGGCGAGCAGCTCCTTCACATGGAAGTGAAGGCCGACGCCGAACATGAGCAGGATGACGCCCACCTCGGCGAACTGCTCGGCGATGTCCGCGCGCGCGACGAAGCCCGGGGCGAACGGCCCAATCACGATCCCCGCTACCAAGTAGCCGACGATCGGCGACAGCCGCAGCCGCTGGCTGAGATAGCCAAAGACGAGGGCCGCCGCGAGGCCCCCGAAGAGCGTGTAGATGAGGTCGAGATGGTGTGGCATCGGTTCGCGGGCAGGACCTCGGTAGTTTCGAATACTGCCTTCTAGTGTGGCCAAGCAGAGATCCGCCACCTAAGAAAAACAGCCTCGCTCGCGCGGACGTCACCCGGGCGCCACGCGGCGAGGGCGCGAGCGGCAGCGCCGCCATTGGCACCGCGCGGACGGCACGTACTTCGAGTGCGTGTGCCGGTGCGCTCCGTCGGGGTCGTGAGGGCGCGTCGTGATCGAGCGCATCATCGAGCTGTCGGCGAAGCATCGGCTGGTCGTGCTCGCGGCGGCGGTGCTCCTCGCGCTTGCCTCGGTGCGCGCGATGCAGCGCACGCCGCTCGACGCGATCCCCGATCTGACCGACCCGCAGGTCATCGTATTCACCGAGTGGGAGGGCAAGAGCCCTTCGCAGGTCGAGGACCAAGTGACCTACCCGCTCGTGCGCGCGCTCGAGAGCACGCCCGACGTCGCCGCCGTGCGCGGGAGCTCGATGTTCGGCATGAGCTTCGTGTACGTGCTCTTCGACGAGGACGCAGCTCCCACTGCGGCGCGGGCGCGCGTGCTCGAGCGGCTGGTGCGTGTGCAGCGCTCGATGCCCGA
>SYFR01000175.1 GCA_005800325.1 Myxococcales bacterium
CTGATGCTGCGCTGCGCCGCGCTCGTGTTCGGCCGCCTGATGCTGCGCTGCGCCGCGCCGATGGGCACCGCGTTGCTGAGCACCGCGTTGCTGGGCTGCACGGCGCTGGCCTGCACGCCGACGCGACCGCTCGTGTTCGCGACCGCCCACGCGCTGCCGGACGAGCCGCGGCGCCCCGACGGCGTCGTCGTCGATCCGCGCAGCGCGCCGCCCATGGCCACGTCGAGCACGGGCGACACCTCGTCCTCGGTGCTGGCGCTCCGGGTGCCCCTCGGGACCCGCGCGGCGCATGAAACGATCGCCGCGTTCTTCGCGGGCGTCGCCGCGGAAGATCCCACGGTGCTCCACGCCAACGCCGATCCGAGCGCCACGGTGAGCGACCTCGGCACGAGCCCGCCGCGCGTGCTGAACCTCGTCTTCGTGTGGCAGCAGCGCTTCGGCAAGTTCGACTACCGCGAGCTCGCCGAGCGCGCGCGCTACCGCGACGCCGACGTCCGCACGTACCCGAGCGCCAACGCCCACGCCCTCCCCCGCCGCATCCAAGGAGGCGTGCTGAGCGAGCCCCTCGGTCCCGACGACGTCGTGCTGATCGTGCCCATCGCGGCACCGCTCCATAAGGGCGAGCGGCTGTTCGGCGACGAGCTCACGTTCGTGCTCCGGCGCACGGCCGACCGGTTCGTCATCGCGAAAATCGTCGAAGAAGTGCCCCTCTGAGGCAAAAGCCTCTAGATTTGCGGCTGAATGTCTCGAGTCAAGATTGCGTTCGTCGCCTCCGGGGGTGCTGCGCGCGGCCTCGCCCACCTCGGCGTGCTCAAGGCATGCGAAGAGCTCGGCCTCGTGCCGGAGGTGTTCGTCGGCACGAGCGCGGGCGCGATCCTCGGCGCCATGTACGCGCAGGACGTGCCGCTCGACGTGCTCCTCGACGGCTACCGGCTCCCCTGGCGACGGCGCCACGAGGGGCCGCGCCTGCACCTCTCGACGTTCATGGGCGCGCCGACCCGCGCGGAGCTCTTCGATCCGGGCCACCTCGCGAGCGGCCTCTTCTCGATCAAGAAGCTCGAGGGTTACCTACGCCGGCACCTGCCCATCAACGACTTCCGGCGGCTCGACAAACCGGTCTTCGTGACGGCCGTCGACATCGACTCGAGCCAGCGCGTCGTGTTCGGCCCCGGGCAGAACGAGGACGTGCCCATCAGCGAGGCCGTGGCGGCGAGCTGCTGCGTGCCGGGTCTCTTCCGCCCGCTGCGGATCGGCGACCGCTACTACGTCGACGGCGAGGTGGCGCGCACGCTGTCGGCCGACGTCGCCGTCGCGGCGGGCGCCAACGTCGTCATCATCTCGAACATCTACCGACCGGAGCGTGAGATCGACGGCGCGCGCTCGCTCGCGAAAAAGGGCGTGCACCGCGTGCTGCGCCAGTCGCTGAGCACGCTGCTCACCGAAAAAGAGCGCCGCGGCGTCGAGCTGCTCGCGCAGCGCTACCCCGACGTCACCTTCATCGACATCGCGCCAGATCTCGGCCGTTACGGCTATCTGAACCGCTTCTCCGCGCGGCCGCTCGTGCTCCGCGGCTACGGCACCGCCCTGCGCGCGCTCGCGAACGCGAAAGAGAACCGCGTCTTCGACAACCTCATCCCGCTCGCGTCGACGCGCGGGCTGCGTGGCGTCGGCTGACGGCCGAAGGACGGGCGCGCCCCCCAAGGATCCAGGGCCCAAGCGGGCCAGCGGCGAGAATTTCTTTATCGCGGAATCTCGGCTCGACTATGCCGGTTCCCGAAACGCCTCACCCGATGCGCCCCGTCCCCCAGCTGTGCCCGAAAGAGGCGCGCCCCAGCCAAGTCGGCACGCTCGCACGCATGCGCGCGTTCGCGCTCGGCGCCGTGTCGTGCGTCCTCGCCGTGGGCACGCTCTCGGGCTGCGCCACGCGGTACATCCCGAACACGGACGTCGCCGACTCGCCCGACAATCGGCGCATCGTCGCCTTCTGCGAGGCGTACCGAAAAGCGGTCGAGCGCGGCGACATCGTGCGCCTCGTCGAGCTCGCCGACCCGAGCTACTACGAAGCAGGCGGCAACGTCGACGCGTCGGACGACATCGATTTCGCTGGCCTCAAGGCGTACCTGGTCGACAAGTTCCAGAAGGCCGAGAACATCCGCTACGAGATCCGCTACCGCCGCATCACCATCGGCGCAGAAGTCGTCCAGGTCGACTTCACCTACAGCGGCAGCTTCCGCGTCCCCGCAGGCAACAGCGACACCTGGCGCAACACGGTCGAAGAGAACCGCCTGCAGCTCGTCGCCCGCGGCGACTCCTTCGCGGTAATCGCCGGCATGTAGCGGCACCCGTGTGCCCGACGCGTCGCGCCGGCGCCGTCGTCGCTTTTCGCGAGGAATCGCTTGCCTTGGCGTGCGCGATTCATTCGATAATGGCCGCCGAGCGCGCGGGCGCTGCCGCGGGGGCGCGCGCCTCCCGACGCCCGTGCGCGACGAGGAGAATCGATGGCCATCCTTCAACTCACGCCCGAGCAGATCCGCACCCTGTCGCCAGTCGAGAAGGACCGCTGGTGGCTCAAGAACGTGTTCCGCGGCGACATGCCGCAGCTCTCGGTGCGCGCAGCGCTCACCGGCTTTTTCCTGGGCGGCGTGCTCTCGGCCACGAACCTCTACATCGGCGCCAAGACCGGCTGGACCCTCGGCGTCGGCCTCACCAGCGTCATCCTCGCCTACGCCGCGTTTCGCGCCATCTCGCGCTTCGGCGTGCGCGACATGACCATCCTCGAGAACAACGCCGCGCAGAGCGTCGCGACCGCGGCGGGCTACATGACCGGTCCGCTCATCTCCGGGATGACCGCGTACATGTGGATCCAGAACGCCCTCATCCCGTGGTGGCAGATGATGCTCTTCAACATCGTCTTGTCGCTGCTCGGCGTGCTCGTCGCCTTCCCGATGAAGCGACGCTTCATCAACGACGAGCAGCAGCCCTTCCCCGAGGGGCAGGCGTGCGGCGTCGTGCTCGACGCCCTCTATTCGACCGGTGGCGACGAGGGCATGTACAAGGCGAAGCTGCTCACCAAGGCCGCGGGCCTCGCAGGCGCCGTCGGCTTCGTCACCGGCGAGAACCTGATGCGTCTCGTGCAAGAGAAGCTCTTGCGCCTCAAGACCGCGGCCTGGCACCTGCCGCACAACCTCGACGCCCTCTATTACTGGATGGTCGACAAGGGCTGGGCTCCGGAGCCGCGGCTCGCGGGCGCGTCGCTGCGACAGCTCGGCGTGTCGCCGGCGCTCGATCTCGCCATGTTCGGAGCGGGCGGGCTCATGGGGCTGCGCTCGGCGGCGAGCATGCTCGTCGGGATGATCCTGAATTTCCTCGTCATCGTGCCCAGCATGATCGCCTTGGGAGAGATCCACCCGAAGGCCGACGGCAGCTTCAGCCGCGTCCACGTGCTGAACACCTGGGCGCTCTGGTGGGGCATCGTCATCATGGTGGTCGCGTCGCTCGTGAGCCTGTTCGCCAAGCCCGAGGTGATCCTGCAGGCGTTCCGCGGGCTCGGGAAGAAGCGCACCGAAGAGGACGTCGTCGCGCACATCGAGCTGCCGCTGTGGATCTCGTTCGTCGGCGTCCCCATCGTCGGGGTCATCGGCGCGTGGATGGCGAACGCCTGGTTCGGCGTGAGCTACGTCTTCGGCCTCACCTCGATTCCGCTCATCATCCTCTTGACCCTCATCGCGACGAGCAGCACGGCCCTCACCGGCATCACGCCCACGGGCTCGCTCAGCAAGATCCCGCAGTTCACCTACGGCGCGCTCGATCCGAAGCACCCGCCGACGAACTTGATGACCGGCGTCATGTGCGTCGAGGTCGCGAGCAACGCGAGCAACCTCCTCATGGACATCAAGCCCGGCTACATGCTGGGCGCCAAGCCCCGGCAGCAGGCCGTGGGCCACTCGATTGGCATCCTCGCGGGCGGCATCGCGTCGACGCCGCTCTTCTATCTCTTGTTTCTCTCGGACTACGCGCCCGGCAAGAACGTTCAGGCGATCATGGCCCCCGAGAAGGGCCAGTTCGCGTTCCCCTCTGCCCTGCAATGGAAGGGCGTGTCCGAGCTCGTCACTGCCATCTTCGGCGGCGCGAGCAGCGGCACCTTGCTCACGAGATCGATCGTCATCTCGATGGCCGTCGCCGCTGTCGCGGGGATCGCCATGGAGATCGCGCGGCTCCGCACGCACGGTCGCTTTCCGCTGAGCCCGCTCGCGATCGGCCTCGGAGTGGTCATTCCTCCGGACTCGACGATGGCCATGTTCGCGGGCGCCGCCTTCTTCGCCTACATGCACAAGCAACACGGCGACAAGAAGGGCACGAAGGAGCACGCGCGCTGGGTCGGCGGGCACGAGCCGATCTGCGCGGGACTCATCGCCGGCGCCGCGCTCATGGGCATTGCCGACATCCTGGTCAAAGTGTTCTTGCTCTGACGCGACCGACCCGCGCGCAGCCGCGCCGCCGTGAACGGGTCAATCGCCGCCGCGCCGCACTGGGCAGTTCCGGGCGCCACACGGCACAGCCCACGACGCCGCACGGCACAGCCCACGACGCCGCACGGCACAGCCCACGACTCCGCACTGGGCAGTTCAGGGCGCCGTCAGCATACTCGGCGACTCGAGCGCCTCGCTCGTGCACGCCGCCGTTGCGGTCACCGGGTTGCACCGAGAAGGCGTCCCCCCCGGGATGGCGAGCGCGTAGTCGTGCTCGGGCACCTCGGCCGGGTAGTCCGTCGACACGAAGTGAGCTCCGACCGCGAGCGCGGCATCGCGACGGCTCGTGTCGCCCAGGTAGGGCTCGACCGAGTCGGAGTCGGCGCGCGTGCGAACCAGCATGTTCGCGGCGAGCGCGGCCGAGATGGCGGCGGCGTCGCTCACGGGATCGTTCAAGACGGCGATGGCGGCGAAGGGATCGCCCGGCGCGCTGTCCGGGAACAAGAGCCGCCCGTCGAGGCTCGTCTCGTCGTGCGTGTAGGCGCGGCGATGCGCGCCCGTGTCGTCGAGCGTGAACATCACCATACCTCGCGTCGCGCCGAGCGTCGGCCAGCCGCGCATGGCTATCGCCGCGCCCACCGACTCGAGCCCGCCCTGTACGAGCGCTGGCGTCACGATCCGCTCCCTCACGAACACGCTCAAGAGCTCGGCGTGCAGCGCCGCGAAATACGCTTCGTAGTCGGCGGGCGTGCCGTCCTTGAGCTCGAGCTGCACGACGATCGGGTGGTGGCCCGGGTGCGCGTCGGAGAATTCGCGCAGGCTCTCGAGGCAACGGACGAGCTCGCGGCACGTGGTCACGTCATCGACGACCGGCAGGTGGTAGACCTCGAACACGCCGGTCGCGGGGCTGCGGCGCAGATCGAGCTCGACGTGGCGCACGCCGAGCGCTCGCGCTTGCTCCTCGAGCGAGCGGTGCGTGTACGCCCAGGCCTCGAGCTCGTTGCCCTCCGGCTCCACGTGGTAGCTGTTGTGCGTGGACTTGGCTTGCAGATGCGCGAGCGTGAGCACGTCATCGCGCGGGTAGTCGAACTTCGTCTGCGTCCACGCGGGCGGCACCGGCGCGGACTCGGGCGTGCCGCAGCCGACAGCGGGCGTCAGGCCGAGTGCGGCGAGGAGGACGAGCTCGACGAGTGCGACGCGACGCATGATTCGCCACACTAGTTTTTGGCGAGGGCGCCGCAGAATTTCGAGGTGCTCCGGCCGAGCGCCGTCGCGAGCTCGCAGCGCTTCCTCGCGCGCCCGAGGGCCAACGGCGTGCGCTCGATGAGCGCCTTGGCCGCCTCGCGCTCGACCAGCGCGGCGAACTCGTCGAGCCGCTCGCGCGGGAGCTTCGCTGCCCCGGCGACGAGGGACGCTCGCACCGGCTCGGAGATGTCCTTCGCGGCGATCCACCCCGCGTCGCGCAGCACCGCGCGCGAGAGCGCCGCGTCGAAGCTCGGGCCGTGGCCGAGATCCGCACAGGGAAAATCGGGCTTCGCGAGCGCGTAGTCCGCAGGCTCGAGGGGCCCCGTGGCGATGCGCTGCAAGAGGCTGCGCTGAGCGTCGGTCACGTGCGCGCTCGCGGCGATCGCGGTGCCCTTCGCAGGCGCGGTGAGCTGCTTCACGAGCGCGGTGCAGTGCGCCTCGTAGGCCTCGCGGCGCTCCCTCGTGCGTCGTTCGTTCTCGGCGGCGAGCTCGCGGCGCGTGCACGCCGCGCCGTGCTCGGCGGCCTTGGCC
>SYFR01000176.1 GCA_005800325.1 Myxococcales bacterium
CTGGAAGGACGATCGCGCCGCCATGTCCGAGGGCGCGTGGAGCGGGGCGCTCGAGAGCTGCGACGCCGGGGACGTCGCCGAGCCCGGCCGCGGAAACGCGCTCCGGATCGTGAACCTCTATCGCTGGCTCGCGGCGCTGCCTCCGGTGTCGCACGAA
Organism: Myxococcales bacterium; assembly: GCA_005800325.1. Taxonomy (GTDB): domain Bacteria; phylum Myxococcota_A; class Polyangia; order Polyangiales; family Polyangiaceae; genus SYFR01. The sequence continues at coordinate 158 of SYFR01000176.1, forward strand.
GCGGGCTTCAATCAAGCGGCGCAGGAATGCGCGCTCATGATGCACAAGAACGGGCAGCTTTCGCACACGCCGCCCATGTCGTGGGGCTGTTACTCGAGTCTCGGTGCGTCCGGCGCCGGAACCAGCAACATCGCGACCGCTCCCGGCGTCGGCGCGGTCGACCTCTACATGATCGATCCCGGCAACCCGACGACCATCGGTCATCGGCGCTGGATCCTCTCGGGCTCGCTCGGCCCCATCGGGCTCGGCTCGACGAGCGGGTACTCGTGCATGAAGGTGCTCGGCGGCAGCGGCAGCGCGAGCCAATCCTTCACCGCGTGGCCGCCCGCGGGACGGATCCCCTTCGCCGCGTGGAACGTGTCGTTTCAATCGCTCGACGAGACCGGCTGGACGGTGCAGAGCGAGTCGATCGCGCTCGCGGGCGCCGTGGTTTCGGTTGCAGAGGACGGCATCGACCGGCCCGTCCAAACCGTCGAGCTGATGGGCGGCTTTGGCTCCGCGCACGCGCTGCGCTTCAACCCGAAGGGGTGGCAGACGAGCGCCGGGCACACGTACCACGTGAGCGTGAGCGGGGGCTCGAGCCCGATCGAGTACGACGTCGAGGTCCTCGCCTGTCCGTGACGGGCCGCGTTCGACGTCGCAGTGACGCCGCGGTGGCGAGCCCGATCGAGTACGACGTCGAGGTCCTCGCCTGTCCGTGACGGGCCGCGATCGACGTCGCAGTGACGCCGCGGTGGCGAGCGCGAGCATCAAGATCGGGCTGAGGCGCAGCCGGGCCGCGTGCGACGTCGCAGCGGCGCCGCGATGGCGAGGGCGAGCATCAAGATCGGGCTGAGGCGCAGCCGGCCCGCGTGGCGTTTGCCATGGGAGGCGCCGGCGCGGTGGGCGATGAGGCACGAGTCGGAGCTCGAGCTGTCGCAGCCATCGAGGCTCTCGGAGCCGTCGCTCGATGGCCCGCCGCTGCACGCGTCGCTCGCGGTGTCGTAGCCGTCGCCCGAGTCGCCGCTGCAGTCTTCACTCGCCGTGCTGTAGCTCTCGCCGGACTCGCCGCTGCACGCGTCGCTCGCGGTGTCGTAGCTCTCGCCGGACTCGCCGCTGCAGTCTTCGGAGCCCGAAAAATCCGGCATGGGACCGTCGCTCGCATCCGCATCCGCATCCGTGTCCGTCGCGCCGCCTTCGCTGTCCAGGTCGTCAACGCCGCTGCTCTCGGCCGCGATGTAGGAGCCGCTCGTGTCGCCCGCGCACGCGTCGTCTTCGTAATAGTAGTAATCGGGTGCCTGCTCGTCCTCCGGCACGAACAGCACGTACGCCACCTCGGCCTCGCGGTGCCCGCAGCTCTCGTGCACCTCGTAGACGGGCACCTCGGTCGTGCCGCTCGTGCCTCCTGACGGTGAGCCGCCGCTCGTCGCACCGCCGCTCGCGCCCGTCGTCGACCCGCTCGGATCGAGGCAGCCGCTCACGTCGACGCTGTTCGCGACGATGACGGGCGACACGGAAGGGCCGCTCGTCGCAACGGCCGTCGTGAGCTCGCCGGTTTCGTGCGGCTCGAGCTCGAGCGCGATGCGTGTGATCCACGCGTCCTTGGGAGCCATGCCGCCGAGCGCGACCGCGAGGTCGTCAGCCGCGGGGAGGCAGCGAAACAGCGAGGGATCGACCTCGCCCGCGGCGACGCTCTCGGCGCAGCCAGCGCCCCCATCGACGACGCCGAGCTCCGCGCGCGGGCAGCTCGCCGCGACCGGGCTCGCGAGCGCCATCGCCTTGGTGCTCGCGGCCGAGCACGCGCCAAGGTCGAAGCCGCCGCCGAGGTAGACCGACGCACGCAGCGCGTACGCGGGGATCAGCGCGTCGACGACGTGCGCGTTCGTGGGCACGAGGGGTGTTGTGAAGAGCTCGTGCCCTGCGGCCTCGACGAGCCAGTGGCTGGGCGAAGCCAGCGCCGCGGACCGTCGCGCGCGATAGTCGCTTTCTCCTAGCGCCGCATCGAACGCGAGCGCGGCGCCATCGAGCGTCGCCGCGGTGCCATTGGCGAGACCGGCGCGGCCTTCTGCGATGACGAACGTGGTGACGTCGAGCGGCGCCGTCCCCGCGCGCGTGAGGACGAACGGGAGCGCGGGGTCATGAGCGGGCGCGGTCACTCGCAACGTCGGCGTCGTAGTCGCGCCGTCCTCCGTCGAGGTCCGGAGGGCGACGAAGCGCATCGGCTCGAGCGCCACGAGCGCCGCCGCGAGCGCCGGCTCGACCTCCAGGCCCTCGCTCTTCGCCCATTGCTCGAGGTCAGCCGTGTCGCTCAGCACCTTCACCTCGTGCACCGGCGAGGCGGCCTCGTGGAGCAGATCGCCGACGACCTCGACCCGCGGCTCTTCGCTCGTTCCCGCGCAGGTCGCCGAGTGCCCCTCGGGCGAGAGCACGCGCTTCGCCGTCGCCACCTCGAGCGCCTCGAACCATGCCTCCGTCGCGAGGTCGAGGCTCGCGCCTGGACGCGCGGGCACGATGAGCGCCGCCGCGCCGCGGCCTCCCAACATGTGTGCCTGCGCCCACAAGGTCGAGCGCGTCGGCCCGAGCGCCATCGCGACGCGCAGCCGGCTCGGCGCGGCATCGGGGTGGGACGTCACGAGCACAAGCGCGCGCGCATCGTGGGATGCGAGGCCGAGCCCGAGCGAGAGCGCGACCGCTGCGAGCGGGAAGGCGCGGCTTCTTGGCGAGGTGAGCATGGGAGTCGACGTGGTGCCGAGAGGACGGCCTCGCTCGGCTTCGGCGCGCGTGCGGCGATCGATGCGCTCGACCGCCGCCGTCGGTGCGCTCCCGCTATCCACGATCCGGGCCAACGAAATACAGCCAGTTTTTCGGGGTATTTCGCGTCACCGCGCGCAGCGTGAAGTGCCGTTCACGCGCGGTGTGAATGGCATTCACAGCCGCGGCTCCGCGAACCGACGACTCCTTGATCGGAGCCGGCCGAGCCCGTCGCTCAGGGGGTGGGCGCCGTGCAGTCGGTGCAGCGCAGATCGTCGAGCTCTGCGCCCTCGACGAGGCCGTTCACCCAGTCGACGAAGCGCTTGCCGCCGACGTTGACGGTATAGAAATTGTCGAAGCCGAGGATGCAGTGCTGCTCGCCCGAAGGAACGAAGCTCGCGAAGCGCGGTGCCTTCGCCTCGATGCTGTCGATCGACGCCAACATTTGTTGCGACCACTCCTCGGGGGTCGTGCCGCCCATCACCTTGAAATAGAAGGCCTGGGTCTCGTCGAAGGCCGTGTTGTACTGAGAGAAGGTCGCGTCCGCGTAGTAGCTCGTCATCTCCATGTAGAGGTCGACCATGCTGAGGCCGAGGATGTCGACCTTCATCGGATCGAGCCCGGGGATCCAGCTCGGCAAGGCCGCCTGCGCGTTCCACTTCGGGAAGCTCTGCTCGAAGAAGTCCTTCGTGATGATCCCCGCGCCCGAGTCGCCGAGCTGCGCGATGCGTGAGCTCGGGTAGTGCTTCGCGACGTGGGCGGACCACAGGGCCGCGCCGTACGAGCCCGCGCTGCATCCCGTGACGAGAATGTTCTCCGGAGCGCTGAAGCCCGCGTAGACCCAGTCGAGCACCGTGCTCGCGTTGACCGCGCCCTTGTGCTCGATGGTGACGCCGTCGCCGTAGTCGACCACGGAATCGCCCCAGTGGACGTCGCCGGTGCAGTACGGGACAATCACGTGGTACCAGTCGCGAAACGGATTCTCGGCGTTCGCGACGTCGTAGATCCCGTGAGACTCGCCCGCGGCGATCTGTTTGGCGATCCCATCGACGTTCGCCTCGAAGATCGCGTCCGCGACGCCGCAGGTCTTCGCGTTCCAGCAGGCGCCGCCGCCCATGAAGTCGATGACGACCTTGTTCACCGTGCCCTTGCGGACCCAGTACTTGTAGTCAGTGCCGCGCGAGCAGACCGACTCGCCGCCGGGGGCAAATTCGTTCCAGCCCTCGGCGAGCCCTGTGGGCAACGTCGGCGCGCTCTCTCCGCCGGCCGCGCCCGACGCGCCGTCGCTGCTCTCGCCGCTGCAGCCCATGGCAAGCGCCGCGAAGAGCGCGAGCGCGGCCGCACCCGCTGCGCCGCCATGCTGCAGCATTGAAGGTCGCGTCACGGGCAGGGAGCCTCGACGCAGGTCTTCATCATCCCCATTCCGCAGCAGTAGGTGCTCGAGCATTCGTTGGGCGCTTCGCACGAGGCCGCGAGGGCGAGCTTGATCGGGTGGCAGGTCTTGTTGCTCGCACGGCAGAACCCGCCGGCGATGCAGTCGGCGTCCCCGTTGCACGAGGCCGGGCACGTCCCGAGCGTGCCGTCGCAGAGATACGGCGTGCACGCTGGCGTTCCCGCGTCGAACTTCATGACCGGCGTGCAGGTGCCCTCGACGCCGGTCTGGTTGCAGCTGTCGCAGCTGCCGTCGCACGCGGTGTTGCAGCAGAATCCGTCGGGTTGGGGGCAGAAGCCGCTGAGGCAAGCGCTCGGTTTGCTGCACGTGGCGCCGGTCGCGAGCTGCTTCTTGCAGTTGCCGCCCACGGTGCAGTATTCGCCCATGGCGCAGGCCGCGTCCGAGGCGCACTTCCCGCACGTCCCGGGTGAGCCGTTCGCGTGCACCCTCCCGAGATCGCAGAACGCCGTCGAGCAGTCCTTCGGGATCTTGCAGCCCTTCGACTCCGCACACGGCTTGCAGCTTCCGCCGCAGTCGACGTCCGTCTCGGTGCCGTTCATCGCCAGGTCGAGGCATCCGCCGAGGACGCAGTTGCCCTCGTCGTCGCACGTCTCCCCGCCGTTGTCGCTGCACGCCGTGCCCTTCGGCGCGAGGTCGATCCCGCAAGCGCCGTCGGTGCATGTCGCGAGCTGGCACGACGTGCCGGTCGGGTCGCAGTCGTCCGGCGAGCTGCACTCGGGCATCGCGCCGCCGCCGCCCGCCGTCGCGCTCGAGCCGCCGCCTCCGGCGCTCGATGTCGAGGTCGCACCTCCCGTGCTCGAGGTCGCGAGGGTGGTGCCCGCGCCGCCCGCGCCGCCCGCGCTCGCGGTGCTCGTCGTGAGCCCCTCGGGCTTGGCCTCGATGGAGCTCAACCCGCTGATGACATCGCAGCCGGCCATCGCGCCGACGGCCAGCGCGCCGACGGCCAGCGCCCCGAACGTCCAAACGTGAGTCGCTCTCATCGTCGTCGCTCTCATCGTCGTCGCTCTCATCGTCGTCGCCTCGCGGTTCGCGCCCGTTTTCGCGCCCGTTTTCGCGCCCGTTTTCGCCGCAGCTCTTCGCGGATCCATCAGAACGTCCCTCGCATGCCGAGCCCGAACGGGGACACGATGGGCTCGAGCGCAACGAGGCTCGCGCTCGCCTTCGTCTCGTCCTTCGCGTCGTCATTCTTGTCGAGCAGCAGCAGCGCGACGCCGCCCCCGATCCCGACGCCGGCGATGATGAAGCTCGCGGTCGCGAGATGGGCGCGCGGCTCGTTGGCCGCGATCTCCGACTCGAAGCACTGCTCCTTGCAGCGCGCCTCGAGGTCCGATGCGCGGCTCAGCGTCTTGATCCCCGCCACGGTGCCCGTGATGAGGAACGATGCGCCGACGCCGAAGCTCGCGAGCGCCAACGGCGGCAGCGAGAATCCTCCGCTCGTGGTCCCGGTGTCAGCGACTTGATCCGGCACCGTCGCCAGCGGCGCTGCCTCGGGCGCAGGAGCGCTCGTCGCTGGCGAGTCCGCTGCCGGCGCGCTCGCTGGAGTTGTCGGTGCAGGCGCGGGCGCGGCCTTCGCCGGTGCGGGCGCGGGCGGGTCGAATGGCGTCGCGGGCGCAGGCGCAGCCTTCGCCGGTGCCGGTGCCGCCTTTGCTGGTGCGGGTGCGGGCGCTGCCTTTGCCGGTGCGGGCGCGGGCTGCGCATGGAGCGCCCCGGACGTCGAGAGCACCACGGCCGTCGCGCCGAGCGCCACCCCGAGCCGCATGCGGCGCATCAGAAGGTCGCCGCGCGCAGCGTGACCGCTACAGTAAGAAGGCCCCGAATCGCTCATGATTGCGGGCTACTCTACCGGGGCTTCGTGAGCGGCGTCCATCCCGACGTCTCGGTGAGCGCCGATGCCTCTCCATTTCCTCGCACGATGCTCGACGGACCCGCACTTTACGATCGCGTGATGCGCGGCTGGCTCATCGCCGGTGGCGCCCGCTCTCGTCGCGTTCGCTACCGTTTCAGCGACGAGCTCCACGTGCTCGACCTCCCGGGGCGCGGCGCGCTGCCTCCGGTCGTCCTGGTGCACGGCTTCAGCGCCTCGGGCGCCTCGCAGTACGGGCCGCTCGTGATGGGACTCCGCGATCGCGTGACGAGGATCTTCCTGCCCGATCTTCCCGGCCACGGCGGCAGCAGCGTGCCCGCCTCCGGCCTCGATGCGCCTGCCATGATCGACGGCTTGACCGCCGCGGTCGACGAGCTGCTCGACGAGCCCGCCGTGATGTTCGCAAGCTCGATGGCCGGCGGCGTCGCCGTGCATGTCGCGCTGCGCCGCCCCGACGCGCTCCGCGGCCTCATGCTGTGCTCGCCGAGCGGCGCGCCGTTCGCGCCCGACCAGGCCGAGAAATTCGCGCGCGTGTTTCGCGTCCAGAGTCACGAGGACGCGCTCGCGTTCGTCGACCGCCTGAGCCCGCACCCGTGGTGGAAACGGCACGCCTACGCCTGGGGCATTCGGCAGGCGTTCAGCCGGCCGCACCTGGTGAAATTGCTCGACGACGTACCGACGATGCGCTTCCTCGAGCCGGACGAGCTCGCCGCGCTCTCGATCCCGGTGCACCTCGTGTGGGGCCGCGCGGACGAGGTGCTGCCCGCCTCGCAGCTCGACTTTTATCGCGCGCATTTACCAAGGACCGCCACCATCGAGACCCCGCACCAGTTCGGGCACGCGCCGTTCCTCGACCACGCCGAGGAGCTCACCCAGCTGTTCCTCGGGTTCGTTCGTCGCGTGGCGGGCTGAAGTTCGTTCGTCGCGTGGCTTGGTTGCAGTCGGTTCGTCGCGTGGCTGGCTGAGTCCGTTCGTCGCGTGGCTGGCTGAGTCCGTTCGTCGCGGGGCCGGCGAGTGTCGTTCGTCGCGGGGCCCGCTAAAGTTTCTCAAGCCGCGGCCGTTCACCGTGTCGAGCAGGCGTCTGTCTCGCTCGTAGCATGCCGTTCTCCATCGCCAGCAACGTCCCGTCGCTCATCGCTCAGCGCAACCTCTCGCGCCAGCAAGAGGGCTACGAGCGCGCGATCGAGCGGCTCTCGAGCGGCTACCGCGTCAACTCCGCGTCCGACGATCCGGCCGGCGTCGCCGTGATCTCCAGGCTCTCCGCGCGGATCTCGGGCCTCGGCGCGGCGACCCGCAACGCCAATACGGGCCTCTCGATGGCCGAGACGGCCGAGGGGTCGCTCGCCGAGATGACCACGGTCGTCGATCGCAGGCGCGAGCTCGCGGTCGAGGCGTCGAACGGCGTCCTCACCTCGGCGGACCGAACTCTCCTGGACACCGAGTTCGCGGAGCTCATCGAAGAGGTCGACCGCATCGCCTCGGCGTCCGATCACGGCACGACCGAGCTCTTGAGCGGTGCGTCGGTCACGTACAGTTATCAGGTCGGCGCCGAGGCGGGCGCGACGACCCTCGACGTGACGTTCGGAGCCATCTCCACGACGACGCTCGCCATCTCCACATCGACGCTCTCGGGCAGCGGCACGAAGAACGCCTCGGACGCCATCACCGCCATCGACCTCGCGCTCGAGACCATCAACACCCGGCGCGCGAGCTTCGGCGGTGCCGTGAGCGCCTTCGAGTTCTCGATCTCGCACAATGACACGCTCTCCACGAACCTCGAAGAGAGCCTGAGCCGCCTGCGCGACGCCGACATCGCCGAAGAGTCCGCGCTGCTCGCGCGCTACAAGGTCATGATCGAGGCGGGCGCCGCGGTGCTCGCGCAGGCGAACCAGCTCCCCAGCATCACGCTCGCGCTGCTCGGTGTCTCGGGCACCTGAGCTCCTGACTCCGGCTGACTCCGGCTGACTCCGGCTGACTCCGGCTGGCTCCGGGGTCGCCCAGTCCCTGTCGTTTGCAGCGTCGTGAGCGCTGGTCTAGAGCAGGAGCCCCATGATCGGCACTCTATCTAGCCGCGCCGGCGCTGCCCGCCGCGTGATCCGGCCGGCCCTCGCGCCCGCCTTCACGCCGCCCCTCGCGCTCTTCGCCTCGCTGGCCCTGTCGCTGGCCCTGTCGCTGGCCTTGTCGCTGGTCAGCCGCGGCGCCTTCGCCGCCCCCGAGGCGCACCTCTTGCGCATCGATCCGCGCGCCGCGATGGACAACGGCCAGCCGTTGCTCACCACGGTCGTCGAGCTCGTCCAGAACAAGCGGATGAGCACGGTCACGAGCCAGTGCGCGACCTTGACGGGCGACGCGAACCTCGACTGCTTGTCGGACGCGCTCTCCAAGCCCGAGGCGCTCTACACGCCGCTCAAGTTCCTCGAAGAGAACGCCCTCTTCATGGTCACCGTCGACGGCAAGGACATGCCGGCGAGCTTCGTGTCGCGTCAGCGCTGGGGCGACAGCAAGGCCCAAGAAGGTGTCGGCACGGCATGGCTGCTCATGATCGATGCCGGCGCCAGCATGGGCGCGCGCTTCGGCGAGGCGCGTGACGTCGCCAAGGCGTTCGTCAACGCGATGGACCCGGGCGACACCGTGAACATCATGTTCTTCAACGACTCGAGCGTCGTGAAGGACTCGGGCTGGATCAACAAGAAGGGAGAGGCCGCGGCGTTCGTCGAAAGCGTGCAGAAGACCTTCCCCGACCAGGGGCGCACGCGGCAGCTCTTCAACATCGTCAAGACCGGCGCGACCGATGCGTTCCGCGAGCTCGGCAACGCCGGCACGCTCACGGTGCCGATGCACCAGGCGATGGTCGTGCTCTCCAACGGCGCGAGCGGCACCGACACCGGCTCACCGTCGCAGAGCGCGCTCCTCGTGCGCGACTACATGACGAAGGGGCGCTTCCCCGAGGACAACAAGACCCTCCCGAAGGCGCCGGTGCCCATCATCAGCGTGTGGTTTCCGACGCGCGAGACCGAAGAGCTCTTCCAGAACGCGAAGCTCTTCATGGAGAACCTCGCCAACACCGAAATCGGCGGGTTTTACAGCATCGTTCGCGACGGGCAGGGCAGCCGCGGCGTGCGCATCGCGCAGGCCGTGCGCAAGCGCTTCGATCAGATGCACATCATCAAGTGGCGCGTGCCGTGCGTCGCGCCGAGCGTGCAGCAGACCTTCAAGCTCGTCTTCAAGAGCACCGACCCGCCGATCGCCGGCGACAATTTCATCGACGTCCCGGTGGGCATCGATCCGACGACCTGGCCTCTCGACGTCGACTACGAGCAGACGGTGCAGGCGGCGCAGAAGAGCAAGCTCCACGCGGGCGGCAAGGTCCGCGTGTTTGGCAGCTTCTGCTGGGGCTCGGACGAGAAGCGCGCCAAGCTCTACCTCATCCCGAAGAATCAGGAGCTGCCCGAGACGCTCAAGGGCAAATCGCTCGAGGAGGCGAAGAAGGCGCAGCAGACGCTCGTCGCCTCGCAGCTCGTCGGCAACGCCATCGACTCGGGCGAGGGGTACGTCGAGTTCGAGCTACCCGACAACGAGAAGTTCTTGCAGCTCGTCGACAAGAAAAAGAGCACCTACCAGGCGCGGCTCGTCGTCTACGACACGAAGCTCAACCGCACGAGCGCGGTCACTGCCGAGAAGATCCTCACGGTCGCGGCCCAGAAAAAACCGCTCAATTATCTGCTGATCGGCGGCGCGACCTTCGGTGGCGTCGTCGTGCTGCTCCTGCTCGTGAACCTGCTGCGCGGTGGTGGTGGCGGCGGCGGGCGTCGCGGTCCCGCGCCCCGTCCGATGACGCCGGGCCCGGGGCCGGGCGCCGGTCCTGGCGGCGGCTATCCCCCTCCCGGCGGCGGCGGCTATCCACCCCCGGGGTACGGCCCGCCGCGCTAGCTCCGGGCTGGCGCATGAAGGTCATCAAGCCCCTCAAGCTCGGCGTCCTCTACCGCACGTTCGAGAGCGATCGTCGCGCGTATTTCGCTCCGACGCTGCTCCTCTATTTCTCGTTCGACGCGCCGTCGGTGCCGCTCCAAGAGCTGCACCTCTGGACGATGCTCGCCGAGGAGCTGGGGGAGGGCGTGCCGCTCGACGAGTGCCTGCCGAAGCCGTGCGGGGAGGTGCTGCTCACCGCGCGCGCGTACCCGCCCTCGGGCGAGGCTCCCTCGTGCGCCGTGCGCGTCACGTTAGGCGGCGTCGACAAGCAGCTCTACGTGTTCGGCGACCGCGAGTGGCGCCGCGGGGTCCCGACCGAGCCGGTCCCGTTTCGTGAGCTGCGGCTCGGCTGGCAGACCGCGTTCGGCGGCCCGGGCTTCGCACCGAATCCGGCGGGCCTCGGCGCCGCTTTGGTGCCGACCGAGCGCGGCGCCGTCCAGCCGCTGCCGAACGTCGAGCACCCGAAGCGCCTGGTCGGCTCGCCGAGCGATCGCCCCGAGCCGGCGACGTTCGCGGCCATGGGGCCCACGGCGCCGTCGCGCGTGCGGCTCGCGGGCACCTACGACGAGCGCTGGCTCGAGCAGAATTACCCGGGTTTTCCGGAGGATTTCGACGCGAACTACTTCAACGTCGCGCCGGCGGATCAGCGCCTCGCGGGGTTCTTTCGCGGCGACGAGACCTTCGTGCTCGAGAACCTGCACCCGACGCGCGCGCACATCGAGGCACGGCTGCCGGGCCTCGCGACGCGGTGCTTCGTCACGCGGACGACGCCCGAGGGCGAGGAGTTTCGCGAGATCGCGATGCGCATCGACACGGTCCACCTCGTGCCGCATCGCCTGAGCGGCGTCGTCGTGTTTCGCGGCGTGACGCCCGTCGCCGAGGACGACGCGAGCGACGTGCTCCAGCTCGTCGCGGCCTGCGAGCGCCCCGGCGAGCCGCGGTCGGTCGAGCACTACCGCGCGGTGCTGGCGCAGCGGCTCGACCGCAAGCGGGCGCACCTCTATGGGCTCCGCGACAAAGATCTCATGCCGGCTCGCGACGAGAGCGTTCCGCTGCTCGCCGAAGAGGGCCTCGGCGCCATCGAGGCGCACCTCAAGACCGACGGCCTCGTCATCGAGAACCAGCGCCGCGGCGCCACCGAGAAGCTCGAGCTCTTGCGGCAAGAGCTGCGCGAGCGCGGCGTCGATCCGGACCAACACCTGCCGAAGGAGCTGCCGACGCAAGCGGAGCGGCCGCCGCTCGACGAGCTCGCCGAGTACGTCGACGACGCGATGCGCACCGCCGAGTCCGCGCGCGAGGCGACCCAAAAAGAGCTCGATCGGGCGATGGCGGACCTTCGTCAGACCTGCTCGGAGCACGGCGTGGACTTCGACGCGCTGCTCGCGAAGAAAGAAGCCGAGCAGGGCGGCCCGCCGAAGTTCAGCGCCAAGGAAGAGCTGGGCAAGCTCGAGGCGCTGCTATTGCTCGCCAAGCACGCGGGCGTTCGGCTCGAGCACGTCGAGGCGCAGCTCGCGGACGACGATCTCATGGCGAAGCTCGAGCGCACCGAGGCCGAGCTCAAGGGCGCCTACCGCAAGTTCGCGCAGCATTTTCCGGCCGCGCAGCGCCTAGCCGGCGAGCCGGCCCTTCTGCTGCGGCGCGAGGTGCTGGCCGCGGTCGCGGCGCGCGAGAGCCTCGCCGAGCGCGATCTCACCGGGGCGGATCTGTCGGGGCTCGATCTCTCGGGCGTCGACTTGCGGGGTGCGTTCCTCGAGCAGGCGAACCTCACGGGCGCGATTTTCGCGGGCGCCGATCTCTCCCTCACTGTCCTCGCGCGGGCCGACCTCACGCGCGCGGATCTGCGGCAGGCGCTGGTCGCGGGCGCGAACTTCGGCGACGCCACGCTCGACGGCACGCTCTTCGGCGCGGCGGATCTCACGGGCGCCGTGTTCGCCAAGGCGCGCCTCCGCGGCGTCGATCTGCGCGGCGCGACGCTCGATCGCACCGACATGCTCGACGTGAGCATCGTCGACAGCCAGCTCGCCGGCGTGCGCGCGACCGAGCTCTCGCTCCTCGGCACCACGGACAACGAGCTCGACCTGTCGGGCAACGATTTTTCGGGGGCCGTACTCTTGCGCTCGAACCTCATCAAGGTTCGGCTCGACCGGGCGTGCTTCGTCGAGGCGAGCCTGCGCGAGTGCGTGCTCTACGGTGTCAAGGCCGACGGAGCGGACTTCTCCCGCGCCGACTGCAGCAACCTGCGCGTCGTGATGGACTCGACGTTCGCGGGGGCGCGCTTCGACGGCGCGACGCTCAGGAAGGCCAACCTGCGCGGGGCGCTGCTTCGCGGCGCGGATCTCTCGGGCGCGGATCTCTCGGGCGCGGATCTCTCGGGCGCGGATCTCACCGAGGCGAGCCTCCACCGCGCGACGGGCAAGGGCGCGCTCTTCGTCAAGACGAACCTCACCCGCGCCGACGTGCGAGGCGCAGATCTGATGGAGGCGGTGCTGCAGAAGGCCACCATCGAAGAGACCGACTTTCGGGGTGCGAACCTGTTCCGCGCCGATTTCGCCAAGGTGCGAGGCAAGCGCGGCACCCGCTTCGACGACGCCAACCTGAAGTTCATCCGCTTCGTCGATCGCTAGAGTCGAGAACGCGACATGAGTGTCCTCTCTGCCACACGAGCTCGCGAGAGCCAGCCATGAACCGCGAAGAGCTGCTCGGCAAGGTGCGACGCGGCGAAGTGCTCGAGGGGCTCGACCTCGGCGGGCTCGATCTGTCCGGGGCCGACCTCGGCGGCGGTGCCTTCGAGCATTGCCGCTTTCGGGGCGCGCGCCTCGGCAAGGCGTCCCTGGCCGAGACGATCCTGCACGAGTGCGATCTCTCGGGGGCCGAGCTCACGGGCGCGAGCCTGCGTCACGCGACCTTCATCAAGGTCTCGCTCGTCGATGCGCGCCTCTCGCTCGCCTGCCTCACCGCCGCGCGCCTCGTGGAGTGCGATCTCACGCGGGCCGATTTCACCGCCGCCGCGCTCGAGATCGCCCAGCTCGTCAAGCCCAAGCTCGAGCACGCGTGCTTCGCCAAGACGGTGCTCGATCGCGTGGCGCTGCTCGAGCCCGACGGCACCGATGGCCTCGATCTTCGCGGCGCGCGACTCAAGCAGACTGTCCTCATGGCGGCGGATCTGCGCACGGCGCGGTTCGAGGGCGCGTCCTTCGAGCTCGCCGTCATGAACGACTGCGACCTCTCGGGGCAGTCCTTCGCCGGGATGTCGCTCGCCCTCACGCAGCTCTCGAAGGCGAAGCTCGCGGGCTGCGACCTTTCGGGCGCAGACGTGGAGCGCTGCAACTTTCACGAGGCCGATCTCGCGGGCGCCACGCTCGACGGCGTCCTCGGTCGGCATGCGATGTTCTTCGGGGCGAAGCTCGCGGGGGCCTCGCTCAAGAAGGCGAGGCTCGGGGGCTCGGTGTGGAACGAGAGCGAGCTCACGGGCGCGAACTTTGAAGGCGCCGAGCTGCGCGAGAGCGTGCTCCAGAAGGTCAGCGCGGCGAAGTGCCGTTTCGCGAACGCCGATCTTTCGTACGCGGACTTTTCGCATGCGGACCTCTCGGACTGCGACTTCACCGGCGCGAAGCTCTTCCGCGCGCGCCTCCACAAGGCCAAGACGGCCGGCGCCAAGCTGCCGCTCCTGTCGGGCGCGCTCGGCGACGACTCCGATCTCGCCGAGGCCGAGGCCTTCGAGCCCAAGCACTAGCCCGCGAAGCACGCGGTGACGCCGGCTCCCCCGACCGCGCAGCGTGCTCTGGCTCCCCGGACCGCGCCGCGGGGGAGGACCGGGGAGGGGGCGTTCTCCGCGCAGCGCTGCGAGCCGGGTTGCTCGCGAGAGAATTCTCCGGTCGCTCCTCGCCCGCGACGCGCGTAACCTCGGCGGCACCGTCATGAGCAACCTGGCACGCGACCTCGACACGCAGATCACGCAGGAATACGGGACGGTGCTGCGCCGTGACGGCGAGCTGTTCGTCGTGCGCGCACCCACGGGCGATCTGCGCGCGCGCCGCGCCGCGAGCTGCCTCGTCGAGCCGGGCGAGGGCGATCTCGGGCTGGCGGCGACCGGCGCGGGCGGCCACGCCTATCTGCTCGCGGTGCTCGAGCGCGACGCGAAGCGGCCGACGCGCCTCGTCGCCGACGGAGAGCTCGCGATCGAGCCGACTGGCAAGCTCACGCTCGCGGCGCACGGCGTCGAGGTCGTGGCGCGGGAGTCGCTCGCCTTCTTCGCCGCCAAGGTCTGCGTGAAGGCGCTCGAGGCCGGCGTCGTGGTCGACCGGCTCTCGCTCGTCGGGCGCACGCTCGAGAGCGAGCTCGAGCGCATCAAGAGCTTCGCCAAGTCCTTCGACTCGGTGCTCGAGCGCTTCAGCCAGCGCACCAAGCGTAGCTACCGCACCGTGACCGAGGCCGATCACGTGCGCGCCGAGCGGATCGACTATGTCGCGCGCCGCACCATGAACCTTCACGGCGAGAACGCCATCGTCACCGCCGAAGCGCTCGTGAAGGTCGACGGCGCCCAGATCCACGTCGGCTGAGCCGCACCCGCGACTCGACCCCTCGGGACGTCGCAAGGACCTCCCCCTGAGGCGTCGGGCGCGCCCGAAAGGACCCCAACGATGTTCGCCAATTCGCAGCTGATGGGCCTCGACCTCGCGTTTCCCGACGTGTGCCTCACGCCCGTCGGGCCCGCGGTCGTGCCCATTCCGTCGGGGTCGAGCCCGTCGCGGTAGAGGAAGGAGCGGGGATCGGTCATGCGGTGAAGGTAGGGACGCGGCCGGCCCGCGTAAACCGTCCTACTGGGGCAAGGTGTAAGCGAGGTCGTAGGTGTGGACGCCGCCCTTGACCTCGATCTTCAGCGTCCCCGCGATCCCCGCGAGCGCGCCGGTGCCGGTGTCGGGCGCGATCACGATC
>SYFR01000020.1 GCA_005800325.1 Myxococcales bacterium
CCGGTCGTGGCGACGGCCGCCGTCGTCGCTACGGGCGCCGCGGTCGAGGAGCCGGCCCCGGCGGTCGGAGCGTCCGGTGCCGCCGGTGCGGGCGCGCGCGTGAGGATGAAGCCGCCGACACCGCCCACCGCGACGATCCCCGCGGCGACGAGGCCGAGCGCGACCTTGGTGCTCTTCTTGCCGCCGTTCGGGCTCCGAGTCAGCGACAGCGCCGCCTGCGACATGCCCAGCGCCGAGACCGCGCCCGACGCGCCGGCGGCCACACCACGCTCCGTGAGCACGCTCACCGCGGCTTGCCCCGCCGCCGCCGCGAAGGCGCCGGAGGTGGCCGCTTGCGGCAGGCTGAGCTGCGCGAGAGGCACCGCCGTCGCGGGGGCGAGCCCTGCCGCGGCCATGAAGGCGCGCAGCTCGGCTTGGAACTCGCCGGCCGATTGAAAGCGCTGCTCCGGCTCACGATGCATCGCCTTGGCGACGAGGGCCGCGAACGCGGGCTCGAGACCGGGCACGACTTCCGTGAGCGGCTCGGGCGCCTCGAGCACGATCTTGAAGAGCAGCTCGTTGAACGACCCAGCCGTGAACGGCACGCGGCCGCTCGCCATCTGATAGACTACGACGCCCACGGAGTAGAGGTCGCTGCGCTGGTCGACCTTGCCGCCCTTCGCCTGCTCGGGCGCCATGTAATACGGCGTGCCCATCACGGCGCCGGTGCGCGTCATGCTCATCTCGCTGTCGAGCGACGAGAATTTGGACACGCCAAAGTCGAGGAGCTTCACGAAGTCCATGCGCCCGGCGCTCTTCGCGAGGATGTAGATGTTGTCGGGCTTCAGATCGCGATGAACGATGCCGGCGTCGTGCGCCGCGCCGAGCCCCTCGAGGATCTGGTCGAGCAGCGGCACGCACTGCGCAGGCGTGAGCCGACCGTTCGACTTGATGCGGCGCGTGAGATCCTCGCCGTCGAGGTACTCCATCACCATGAAGCGCTCGCCCGAGGGCAGGTTGCCGAGGTCGAGCACCTCGACGATGTGGTCCGAGCCGATGCGCCCCGCGGCCTGCGCCTCGCGCTCGAAGCGCTGCACGACGTCGGCCTTCTCGGCGACCGAAGCGTGCAGGACCTTGATCGCGACGCGCCGCTTGATGCGCGTGTTCTCGCCCTCGTACACCATGCCCATGCCGCCTTCGCCGATGGGGCGCACGATGCGGTACTTGCCCTCGATGATCTCCCCGACGACTAGCGGCATGGTCTCGCGACATTACGCGGATCGCCGCGCGCGCGCCATCTTCGTCCCAGTCCGTTGGGTGGGCGGCGCCGCGGTGGGCGCCTCCGGGAGCTAAAGCCCGGTCGGGATGCGGCGTCCGCCGGCTTGTGCGTCCTTCGGGGCGCGCGTGCTCTTCGACGGGGACGCCGCCGTGTCTCCTAGTGCGTCGACGACGGCCCCGGGTCGGTTCTTCGGATGCGGCGCGGGAGTTGCGTTCGCGGTTGCGCTGGCGCTCGGGACCGAAGCGCCGGCCGGCGCGGCTGCGAAGCTGGGTGCGGCCGGCGCGGCTGTGAAGCTCGGCGCGGCCAGTGCGTGCGCAGGCGCTGCTGGGACGCTCGGCAACGCCGCGTGGGTGTGCTCGGGCCGGAGTTCCCCGGCAGCGCGTGGCGCGTCCGCTGCAGCTGGGCTGGCGCCGTCGGGGAGCGGCTGGGGCACACGGCCCGTCTGCCACGCGAGCAGGCCGCCGAGTGTGAAGGTAGCTGCGGCGAGCAACGCAACGGGCAGCGCCTTCCCCTTGGGCTTCGGGTGCGATCGTTGGGTCTCCGTTCTTGGGTCGCTGATCGCAGCGTCGCGGGCGAAAGACGGCTCGCGCGGCGCCAGGTACAAGGTGGCGAGCGCGTCCTCGTCGATGGGCGCTGGAGGCTGCGGCCCGGAAATCGCCAGCGTAGCGGTGCCAAGCGAGCGCCGCTGCCCCGCGGGCTCCGGGGAGCCGCGATGAAGCCACGCACCGAGCGCATTGCGCAGCTCAGCCGCCGACTGGTGGCGATCGCTCGGCGCGCGCGCCATCGCGCGGCGCACGAGGGCCGCGAACGCGGGATCGAGCTCGGGCACGAAGCTCTCGAGCGGCGGCGGCGTCTCGAGGCCCACCTTGAACACGAGCTCATTGAACGTGTCGGCCTGGAACGGGCGCTGGCCGGAGAGCGCTTGGTACATCATGACGCCCACGGAATAGAGGTCGCTCCGGTGGTCGACGTCGCGCGCGCCGCGGGCCTGCTCCGGCGACATGTAATGCGGCGTGCCGAGGATCGCGCCGGTGCGCGTCATGCTCATTGCGGCGTCGTTGCCAAGCGGGCCGAACTTCGAGATCCCGAAATCGAGCAACTTCACGAAGTCGGGGATCCCGGCGTGCTCGCGACACAAGAACACGTTGTCCGGCTTGAGGTCGCGGTGGATGATCCCCGCCCGTTGCGCCGCCTCGAGGCCGGCGAGCAGCTGCTGCATGAGCGGCACGATCTGCTCGGGGCGCAGCCGCCCCGACCGCTCGAGTCTCTCGCGCAGCGTGCACCCCTCCAGGAGCTCCATCACGAGAAAGAGCCCGCCGTCGGCGAGCGTGCCGAGATCGAGCACCTCGATGATGTGCTCGGAGCCGATGCGACCCGCGGCCTGCGCCTCGCGCTCGAAGCGTCGCGCCGCGTTCTCGTCCCCGCAGATCCTGGGCGACATCACCTTGATCGCGACGCGTCGCTTGATGCGAAACTGCTCACCCTCGTAGACCGCACCCATCGCGCCCGAGCCGAGCTCGCGCACGATGCGGTACTTGCCGTCGACGATCTGGCCGGTTTCGAGGCTCATGGCGACTACGGATCGAGGCGGAGCAATTTCGTTGTGACCTGAACGCGGTGTGGGATCTTGTCCCGCGCCTCGTTTTCGGGCGAGGAGCGTACCACGGGCGCTCGGATGGTTTGAGCGCCGCTGTCTCACAGAGCCGAAGGAGCACGAAGGCACCGTGGAGCTTGGACTCGACCGCTTGGGCACCACCGCGCCGCTGTGCCGGCGGCTTGAAAAGGACGGCGGCCGACGCGTCGGCGTCCTGGCGCATGCAGCGAGCGTCGATCGCGGGCTGGTCCACATCGGCGAGCGACTCGACGCGCTCGGCGTGCGACCCAGGGTGTGGTTCGCGCCCGAGCACGGGTTTGGCGGCGCCGCGCAAGACATGGCCACGATCGACGACGAGGTCCTCGGGACCGGGACGCGCGTCGTGAGCCTCTACGGCGATACGCTCGAAGCGCTCGTTCCCGGAGCGCGCGATCTCGCGGGACTCGACCTGCTCCTCATCGATCTCGCGGACGTCGGGGCCCGCTATTACACCTTCGTCTGGACCGCGCTGCTCGCGGCCCGCTCTGCGGCGCGCGCGGGGGTGCACACCGTGCTGCTCGATCGCCCGAATCCGCTCGGCGGCGGCGCTCGGCAGGTGGAGGGCGCCTCGCAGCGGCCCGGCTTCACCTCGTTCGTCGGCTGGGAGCCGGTGCCCGTGCGTCACGCGCTCACGCTCGCCGAGCTCGTGTGTTTGTTCGCAGGGGACGACGGCCTCGCGCTCGGCCCTCGGGGGGCGGTGAGCGCGGTCACGGTCGCTGGCTGGGATCGCGAATCGCTCGCCCGTTCGTGGGATCGCCCGTTCGTGCAGCCGTCGCCCAACATGCCGACCGCCGACACCGCGCTCGTCTATCCGGGAGGCTGCTTGCTCGAGGGCACGAACCTCTCGGAGGGGCGCGGGCACACCCGACCGTTCGAGGTCGTGGGCGCGCCCTTCATCGACGGCGACCGCCTCGCGCGGGAGCTCGCGGCGACGGGCCTCCGCGGTTTCGTGGCGCGACCGGTCACGTTCGTGCCGACGTTTCACAAGCACGCGGGCAAGGCTTGCGGCGGCGTGCAGATCCACCCGACCGACGAGGCGACGTTTCGCCCCTACGCGACCTACCTCGCGCTCGTCGCCCTCGCGCACGCGCAGGCGCCGGAGCAGTTCCGGTTTCGCACCGAGCGTTACGAGTTCGTCGACGACGTCCCGGCGTTCGATCTCTTGACGGGCTCCGCCGTCGCGCGCGAGGCGATCCTCGGCGGCGCGAGCGCACGCGACGTGGCCGAGCTCGTCGCGGCACCCGATCGCGCTTGGCCCGCGCGCATGGAGCTCGCGAGAGCCCGCGCATCCGCCGCGGCTTGGTGAGCGGGCCGCCGGCGAAGAGTCGCCTCCGCCGGGGCCTCGTGAGCCGTCGCCGCGTCTTGGTGAGCGGACCGCCGCCGCCGCGTCAGAACTGCGAGGCTTCGGTCGAGTCCGCGAGCGCGCCGGTCGTCGCCTCGCCGCTCGAGATCACCTCGCGGATCGCGTCGAAGTAGCCCGTGCCCACCTCGCGCTGATGGCGCGTCGCGGTGTAGCCGCCGACCTCGCTCGCGAACTCGGCCTGCTGCAAGCGCGAGTACGCGGCCATGCCGTCCGTGCGGTAGCTCTTCGCGAGCTCGAACATGCCGTGGTTCAGCGAGTGAAATCCCGCGAGCGTGACGAACTGAAACTTGTAGCCCATGCTGCCG
>SYFR01000177.1 GCA_005800325.1 Myxococcales bacterium
CAGTGAGCGGCGGTCAGTGAGCGGCGGTCAGTGAGCGGCGGTCAGTGAGCTGCGCCTCGTGACGTGCGCCTGACCGCGGCGCGCTCGCGTTACTCGCCCAGCTGGCGGAGCTGCTCGTGAAGGCCCTCGCGCGTGATGCCGACATGCGAGGCGCGCGGCACGAGCGCGAAGGCGCCCGCCGCGATGGCCTCGAGCACGGCGTCGAGGCGCGTCGCTCGTCTGCCGCCGTGATGGGAGAGCCGAAGCATGCGGCAGGGTAGGGCTAGGGTGGCTAGGGCGAGCGGATTTGTCAGCGTACTTCCGGCGCGGGGCACGAAGCGGCTCGCGGCAGAAGGGACTCCGGCGTGCGCGCGCGCGGGCTCGCCGGCACCAGCCGATCGCGCGCGAAGAGGGCGGGCTTCTCGACCAAGAGGTGCAGCACGTAGCCGGCGGCGAGCGAGGCCGCGAACACGATCGTGACGGCGAGCACGAAGGCGACCGGCTGCGGCAGCCGATGCAGGATCGCGAGGCGAAGGTAAGCGTCGAGACCGAGCGTGCGCACGAGCGGCATGTGTACGAGGTAGACGCCGTAGCCGAGCGTCGCGAGGTAGAGAAACGCGCGATGACCGAGCAAGCACGCGACCTTGCCCGTCGACGTGATCAGCGTCGTGACGAGGATGAGGTAGGCGGCTCCTGTCACGGTGCCGATCATCAAGAGGCCGAAATAGCCCCCGAGCGCCGCGGGCGGCACGAGCATGAGCGAGGCGAAGAGCGCGAGGCACACGGCAACGGCTGCGAGCCGCACGCCGCGGCGACTCATCGACGCGACAACGCGCGGCCGCTCCGTGTGCCAGACGTAGGCGAGCAGGACGCCGGCGAAGAGGATGTCGTAGCGCGTGTGCGTCGGGATGTAGAGCTTGAGGAACCCCTCGGCCGGATCGCCGTGCCTGAGCGACCCCGCGGCGAAGCAGCGCGCGGCGAAGCCCGAGAGCCACAGCGCCGCGAGCCACGCGATGCGAGCGCGGTGCGAGCGGAGGCGCAACACGAGCGCGATGATGCCGGGCACGAGAAGGTAAAAGTGCTCCTCGACGCACAAGGACCAGCCCCACACCATGACGGCGCGCGTCGCGTCGGTGTAGTTGGTCAGGTAGAGGTACTCGAGCGCGAGCCGGCCCGTGTCGAGCGTGCCCGCGGGCTGTGCGAGGGCGAGCGCGGTGAGCACCACGTAATAGAGCGGCACGATGCGAAAGCTTCGGCGCGCGTAAAAACGCAGCGCGCCGGCGACTCCGCGCGCGTCGGGCGAGAGGAGAATCGTGCCGATGAGGAATCCGCTCAGGAAGAAGAAGAGATCCATCCCGAACCAGATCCGCTGCGAGATGACGTAGACGGGCGCGTCTTGGCGCAGCCAGCCGCGCGCGCCGAGCTCGAAGCCGACGTGGGCCTGCACGACGGTGAGGATGGCGAGCACGCGCAGCCCGTGGAGCGCGGGAAAGTGGCTCTTGAGCAGGCTGAGCCGGAGCGCGCGAGCGAACGTGGACACGGGGGCGCTCAGCCTAGGGCATGAGGGAAAGGTTGGAACGCGTCAATTGAGTGAGCATCGCTCGTAGCGACGCCTAGCTGATTCACAGCCAGTCGACTGCCCGCAGTTTCGACCACGGTACCACTCGCGCTCCGGCGCGCGTCTGCGCGGTGCCGCCGCCATACACCACGAGGCGCGTCAATTTCCGGGGAGCCGCCGCGCGCTCGATCAGGGGCGCCGCCTTTGCCATCGCGTCGAAGAAGTCGCCGCCCGCCGTCTCACCGCTCTTGGCCTCCATCAGGATCACGCCTTCCTCGGTCTCCACGATGGCACACGCGCTTGCCCACGTTTCGGTGATAGGCGGGGAATCGCGCCACGACGTAGGTCGCCTCGAGCACACTGAGCCAAGCGATGGCTGTGTTGTGGGACATGCCGGCGTCGGCCGCGAGCGCAGAGGCATTCAAGATTTGCCCCGATCGCCCTGCGGCGAGCCGCAAGAACCGCTGGAACGCGCCGAGACGTTTGGCCGGCTCAGCTCACGCGGGCGTGACCACGTCGAGCAGCGGCCCCGCGGTCACCGTGACGCGGCTCGCGTACAGGAGCTCGCCGTCGAGGACGTAGGCGCCGCGTGGCTCGTGGAAGTCGACCTCGAAGCGCGCGGCGAGCCGATCGACCGCGCCCTGTCCGCCGATGGGGCGGCCGAAGAGGACGCTAGGCGCGCGCGGGCCGAGGCGGCGCGGCGAGAGGCAGCTCGCGACGAGGTGCGGTCGCGCGGGATCGACGCCCGCGCGGTGGTTCACGACGAAGCCGAGGCCGAGATCTCGCACGACCGAGGCGCACACGAGCGACCAGCCGGGCGCGGGCAGCGCCTCGCCGTCGACCGAGAGCGTGCACGGCAGGGGAGTGAGCACGCGCCGGGCGACGGGGCCGCCGACGAACGACTCGCCGAAGATGCGCAGGGCGAGCTTGCCGGCGTGCGCCAAGCCGGGGTCGGCGCCAGCATAGTAGAGCTCGAAGAAGCGGGCCACGAGGCCGGTGCCGAACATGAAGCCGACGCGCTCGGCGAGGGCGGCGCCGCCATGGCCTCTCGCTGCGGCGGGCTCGAGCTCGCGGACACGCGGCGCGGCGGGCTCGAGCTCGCGGACACGCAAGGTGGGGCGGCGCGATACGCGTCGCGGGCCGAGTAGAACACGTTCTAGTGTCCTCGCAGGCT
Source organism: Myxococcales bacterium (assembly GCA_005800325.1). Classification (GTDB taxonomy): domain Bacteria; phylum Myxococcota_A; class Polyangia; order Polyangiales; family Polyangiaceae; genus SYFR01. The sequence continues at coordinate 2,712 of SYFR01000177.1, forward strand.
CGCCGGCGAGGCCCCAGTTGCGGGCCACGGTGCAGACGGTGCCGCCCGGGATCGGAGCCACGGAGGGGAGCGGCGCCGAGCCGAAGGCGCGCGCGAGGGCCGTGACGCCCGCCATGAGGCTGCCGTCGCCGCCGGCGAAGAGGACGAGATCCGTGCCGCGCGCGGCGAGCTCGACGCACACCTCCTCGAGCTCTGCGAGCGTGGTCGTCGCGTGAACGCGGCATCGCTCTCGAGCAAGCGCGGAGGCGGCGCCGGCGATGCGGTCGACGAGCCGCGGCTCGCGGGCATAGCGCTTCGCGCGGCGGTTGATGACGAGGTCGATACGCATGCGATTGGCGGGAGCGCGCGCGCTGTGCGGTGCGGCCACGGAGGAGCTACCACGGCGGAGCAGTCGCGGCGGAGCAGTCGCGGCGGAGCAGTCGCGGCGGAGCAGCGGCGGAGGCCCCGCGCGACTCAGAGCGGCACGGCCGGGAGGTTGTCCCCCATTTCGTTCGGTCCGTCTGGCACCAGGGACAGCTCCGGCTCGGCCTTGTGCACCCGTGTCGCCGCATCCTCCTCATTGGCTTCGATGCGCGGCGCCCCTACGCCTCGCGACGACGTAGGCGGTGGCGGTGGGCGCTTCCACGCTCCGAGCTAACACCGTGCGGGGCACGAGCAGGTGCCCGTCCGGACGTACGCGCCCTTCCACCACGGCGGGCGACGCTACCAGAGCTCTCTCCGGTGCGTCCGGCGTTTTTACGACGATCAGGGCATCGTGTCCTCGGCCGCGTCGATGACCTGGCGCGAGGGGAAGGAGCTTCAAACGAGCTCGACCGTGGCGAGCGCGGGGACCGTCAGCTCACTGCATGAAACAAGGCGTGAAACCGGGGAGCGCGCGCAAGTACCAGCCACGCTCGAACCCGCCACCACCCATGTCGACCGTGTTGTAGCTGAAGCGAAGCTTCCCCAACGTGCCCACGAAGTTGCTCGTGCCGATCGTCACCTTGTCCCAGGCCGTCACCGCGCGACCGGCCCCCACGACCTGGCAGAAGGCAAACTTGTCCAAGCCTACGGTCGAGCAGTCGGCGAGCTTCATCCAGCTTTGGCCGCCGTCCGTCGAGAGCTCGATCGCCTTGGTGTCGTACGGTGATGGGGGAGACCCGCCTTCGTCGACGTGCCAGGACTCGAAGCTCAGGGCGAGGCCGACGACGAAATCGCCGGTGATCGCCTCGGACTGTTCCAATTCGCCGCCGGGATAGGGCTTGGAGCGATTGCCGTCGGTCCCGAAGACCGGAGCGGGGAACGGCGTTGCCATCGGCTCAGCCGCGCTCGGGGCGGGCCCGGCGTAGATCCCCCAACCGCCGTTGACCTTCCACCCTTGAATGAAGCTGCATTGGCAGATCGACGCGCAGAGATCGACATCGCTCGCATTGCTGTCGTCGCACGCCTCCTTCGGCCCCGGCCCGAGCTGCTTCACGAACCCGTCGCCGCAGATTGCCAATTGGTATGTGCCGAGAGTCCCCGAGGGGCAGTTGTCATCCGTCGCGTCGTTGCCGTCGTCGCAGGCCTCGACGCCTTCGAATACCAGCCCGTCGCCGCAGACTGCCAATTGGCATGTGCCGAGAGGCCCGGAGGGGCAGTTGTCATTCGTCGCGTCGTTGCCGTCGTCGCAGGCCTCGACGTCGTCCTGGACGAGCCCGTCGCCGCAGCTTGCAGGGTGGCAAGTGCCTAGAGGCCCGGAGGGGCAGTTGTCATTCGTCGCGTCGTTGCCGTCGTCGCAGGTCTCGACGTCGTCCTGGACGAGCCCGTCGCCGCAGCCTGCGAACACACACGTCGAGAGGCAAGCGTCGCTGTCGCTGTCGTTGCCGTCGTCGCACGCCTCGGCGTCGTCCTGGACGAGCCCGTCGCCGCAGCTTGCGATGACACACGTCGAGAGGCACGCGTCGCTGTCGTTGTCGTTGCCGTCGTCGCACGCCTCGTTCGCCTCGACCACGCCGTCACCGCAAGCGATCGGCGGATCGGGCTCGGCGGGAGCGTTTGCCAGCGAGCAGGCCGCCGCCGCACACGAGCACGCCGTGATCCAGTGAAGTCTGCTCCTGCCCATGAGTTACCCTCGTTCGCGCAGCGGCGCTGGCGGGCAGTGTACTCGGCGGCTCCAGGAGTTTGGGGGCCAATCAACGGCACGGAACCCCTCTTGGCGCGCCTCGCCACCGACGCGGGTTCGGGGTAGCGTCCCGCCGATGTCTCGACGCTCCCCGGCCGGATTGCGCATCGCGATGTTGCCGTGCCTCTTGTGGGCGACGACGACCGTGGGGTGCCGCTCGGAGCTCTTGGGGCGGGTCGCGAGCGCGCCGGCGAGTGAGCTCGCCACGGTGCTCACCGGCCGCCTCGCCGAGGGCGGGCTCGACGCGGAGGAGGCCAGGGAAATAGCGCTCGAGCGGGCGCGGTTCGAGCTCGGCTCGGCGAGCGGCGAGGACGGCAAGCTGACGCTCGAGGCGCTCTTGCCGTGTGCGACGGCGCTCGGCGGCGCGTGGCTCCGGCGCGCGAGTCTGCCGGACGAGGCAGCCGCGCACGCCGCGCTGCTCGCGACCGCTGCGGGGCTCGCAGAGCCGCTTCGCTACGGACGTTTCGTCACCGATGAGCGCCCGGCATGGCGCGCGGCAGGGGCGCGCTCGCTCGGCCTTCCCCAGCCGTACGAGCGCGAGCCGGACGAGCACGCGCGGGGTCGCC
>SYFR01000178.1 GCA_005800325.1 Myxococcales bacterium
GACGTTGCGGAGCTTTCCCTCGCTGGGTTGATTGGGGCTCATTTGAGCGCGGCGCCTAGCACGCCCACACGGGGCTGTCACCCGCGGCCGCGGTGGTGCGCGGTGGTGGGTCGCGGGCCCCGCGTCGCGAGCACCCCCAACGAGGAGCGCTTCGCCGGCGGGCTCACACCCTCGTCTTCGCCTTGGCGAGCTCGAGGACGCGGCAAAAATGCTCCTTCGCGACGGGCTGCACGCTCAGTCGCTGGCCCTTCCGCGTGACGAGCATCGCCTCGAGCGCGCGGTCGGCCTTGAGCGCGGCGAGCGGGAGCACCTGCGGCAAGCGCTCGACGAACACGAGCTCGACGAGCCACCAGCGCGGCTCGCTCTGGGTCGACGCGGCGTCGTAGTACGGGCTCTTGCGGTCGAACTGGGACGGGTCGGGCAGCGCCACGCCGGCGACGCGCGCGAGCCCCGCCACGCCCGACGGGTCGGAGCTCGAGTGGTAGAAGAGGACGAGATCCCCCTCGCGCATCTCGTCCTTCATGAGGTTGCGCGCCTGGTAGTTGCGCACGCCCTCCCAGCGCGTCGTCGTGTCCCGCTCGAGATCGGCGATCGAATAGACGCTCTCTTCGCTCTTCACGAGAAAGTAGCTAGGCGTTCGCCCTGACTTGCCCATCGTGGGCGCGAGCTTAGTGCCTCGAGTCCATGGCAACGGTGGGAAGTTCGGCCCCACGATTCGAGCGGCTCGCGCCGCGAGCGCTTCGGGCATGCGGATAAATGCCCCGCGCACGCTGCGAGCCGAAGTAAGACGGCGAGCCGATGGACGACTCGCTCCTCCAGAAGCTCTTCGCGCACTCCGAGCTCGTGCCCGAGACGGCGGAGCTCGCGGTCGTGGACCGCCTCCGCGCGCGGCACGTGAACCTCAGCCTCTCGAAGCTCACGAGCGCCGCGCAAGCTCCGGCGCACGCGCACATCGTCGACGATGCCGTAGCGTGGGCCCAAAAGAGCCTAAAAAAGGGGCAAAACCGCAAGATGGCCGCGAGCATCGCCGCCGAGCGGATCGCGATCGAGTTCGCGCAGGCCTTCTTCGAGCGCGTGCCCGGGCGCGTCAGCGTCGAGGTCGATGGCCGGCTCGCCTATCAGCGCCGCCAGACCATCGACAAGGCGCGCGAGCTCGTCCTTTACCTCGAGGCGCTCGGCGTCGCCAAGGAGCGCATCCTGGTGAAGTTGCCGGCGACGTGGGAGGGGATCGAGGCCGCCAAGACGCTGCGTGAGAAGAGTGAGATCCGCTGCCACGCGACGCTCGTGTTCGGCATGCACCAGGTGGCGGCGTGCGCGGACGCGGGCGTCGACATCGTGAGCCCCGCGGTCGGCCGCATCTTCGATCACCACCAGAAGCAGAGCGGCGGTGAGCTCACGCCGGGCGCGTCCGATCCGGGCGTCCTCGCGGCGCTCGCGATGCGCGACTACCTTCGCACGCACGGCTACGAGACCTTGGTGATGCCAGGCACGTTTCGCGGCATTGAGCAGGCGCTCGCGCTCGCGGGGGTCGAGCTCATCACCTTGCCCCCCACCCTCATCGACGAGCTCGCGTCGCGCCACGGTGAGCTCGTGGCAGCGCTCGATCGCGAGGCCCCGCCAAGGATGGCGCCCGAAAAACTCACGCTCGACGGCGAGTCCTTCAAGGCCATCCACGCAGCCGACGAGCTCGCGCGCACCAAGCTCGACGACGGCGTGCGCAACCTGAGCTGGGCCGCCGTCACGCAGCAGCAGCAGCTCGCCGACTGGATCGGCAAGCGGCAGGACGAGGCCACCGAGACGAGCACGCTCGCCCTGTTTCGAAACTGGGACTACGACGGCGACGGCTTCATCGATCGCGAAGAGTGGAACGGCAGCGACAAGGTGTTCGCCGCGCTCGACCGGGACAACAACGGCCGCATCAGCATCGAGGAGCTCGCGGCTGGCTTGGGCGCACCGTACCGTCCGAAGGACTCGTGACGCCCGATTTGCCGGGGCGGTAAGCAGGGCCGGCCGCGAGGGAGAAATGACCCGCTGCCGCGCTACCCGCGCGGGATCCCTTTCCCGGAGCCGCGGCTCGCACCATCGCCGCCCTCGCCGACGAGGAAATCCTCGAGCACCTTCTGCGCGATCTCGAGCAGGTCGTAGACGTCGACGGCGCCGATGAGGTGCTTGTCGGCGTCCACGATCGGGAGGCACCCCATGTTGTGCTCCCGCATCACCGCGAGCGCCTCGAGCGTCGGCGTATCGGCCGTCGCCGTGATCGGCTCCGTGATCATGATCTCTTGCACCGTGATGAGCTTCTCGTTGGGATCGTGACCGCGCGAGACGAGCGGCAGGAGCGCGCGGAACGAGAGCAAGCCGACGAGCTTGCCGTGGTCGTCTTCCACCGGCACGTGTCGAATCTGCTGCCAGTCCATCATCTGCGCGGCGAGCTCCACCGGATCGGTCGGCCTGACGGTGAACAGCTCGGTGTCCATGAACTGGCCCACGGTGCGGTAGCTCGGGAACCAGTCGCGCGTGCGGTGCAGCTCCGCGAGCGGCCACTTGTGCACGGGCTCGCCGCTGCGCTGGTGCTGGTGGATGGCCGAGGTGAGGCTGCGCATGCGCACGTCGGCCGGCGCCTCGCCCATGGTCGCGAGCGAGCGCAGCGCCCACTGCGCGCCGGTCATCTGCGACTCGACGCGCTCCTCGATGACGCCGAGATAGCGCGCCACGTCGTCGGGGTGGATGCCGTGGCTCGTGAGGCCCGCGCGGGCCTGCGGCAAGAGCTCGTTCACGATGAGGTCGTGGGCGGTCACGGTCTTGCGGCCAATCCACGCGAACTGCGCGCCGAGCCCGTGGCGCGCCGCGGCGAAGAAGTTGTTCTTCGCGTCGTCGAACTCCATCACCTGGTCGATGCGCGGGTACTCGTCGGCGAGGCTCGCCATGAGGCCGAAGAAGAAGGCGGCGTTCGCGACCTCGTCGAGGACCGTGGGCCCGCTCGGGAGCACGCGGTGCTCGATGCGAAGGTGCGGTACGCCCTCGTGCACGCCATAACAAGCGCGGTTCCATCGCCACACCGTGCTCGTGTGCATCCGGAGGGCGCGCAGCTCGGGCACGTCGCCCTCGGCGAGCAGCTTGAGCGGATCTTCGTCGAGGTTCTCGGTGGAGAGGATGATGCGAAACCGCGAGATGTCGTCGCGGTAAATCTCGAGGATGCTGTCCTTGATCCACGCGTTGCCGAAGCTGACGCGCGGCGGCGCCGCCCGGCGCTTGTGGGTGCTCGAGCGCACGTCGACCGAGCGCTGGAAGAGCGCCACGCGGGTCTCGTTCCACAGGCGCTGGCCGAGCAGGACGGGCGAGTTGACCGCCGCGGCGAGCACCGGCGCGCTGATCGCCTGCGCCACGTTGTAGAGCGGCGCGAACTCGCTCGGCGTCACCTGAAAGTGCACCTGGAAGCTCGTGTTGGCGCTCTCGAGCATCACGTTGTCGTGGGTGATGTCGAGCTCGTCGAGGCCCTTGATGACGATATGGAAGGCCCCGTCCCGCAGGTGCGTGGCCGCGCGGTTCAGCTCGAAATACCGCGGGTTCGGCATCATGTTGTCGAGCGTCAGGTGCGAGAGCCGCAAGGTCGGCAGGATCCCGGTGAGCGCGACCGAGGCACCTATCTCGGCGGCGCGCGTGTCGGCGGTGCCGATGAGCTCCTCGAGCTCCGCCTCCATCTTGCGGAGGCAGCGATCGCCGAACACCAGCGGCGTGAGGTTCGCCTCGAGGTTGAAGCGCGCGAGCTCGGTCGTGATGCGCGGCTCGCCCTTGAGCTTCTCGAGCAGCTCGACCGCGCACGGGGCCGGCTGGCGCGCGCCGTCGACCAAGAACATCTCCTGCTCGGCCCCGATCCGTCGCACCCCCTTCTCGAAGCGATCCTCGGCGATGAGGCGCTCGAGGCCGTGGAGATCCGCGAGGACCGCGCGGGTGAAGGCGCGCATGCGTTGTTCGTCTGCGCCGTCGGCGACGTCTTGGCTTCCCATTCGTGCTCCGTGAAAAAGGCCGGGGTCGGCCGCGCATCATAGCTTGGGCCCGCGACCGGACAGCTCAACTCTTCGTCGTCGGGCGCTCTTCTCCATCGCGCCGAAGCGAAGGAGTGGCGCGGAGCGAAGGAACAACATGGCGCCGAAGCGAAGGAACTTTGTCGCGCCAAAGCGCAGGAACACTCGCCGACCGCCGCGTGTTCGAGGGAGGTGCCCTTCACGAACGAGCCTGCAAAATCGAGCCTCGATCCGGGCGCATCGAGAGATTAGGATCCGGCCCGCATGTCTCAGCTCAAGCCGCCCCCACACGAGGCGCGTCCCGCGCGAAAGCCCGCCTCAGCCGACTCGTCGGAGCCCGAGTACGAGGACGATCCGTACGCGCAGCCCGCCGCGCCCCATGCCCCCGCGCCGCAGCGGGCGGCAGCGGGCACGACCGAAAACCGCGTGATCTTCGCGCTCGTCGGCGGCGTGCTGCTTGGCGGGCTCATGGTCTTCTTCATGGGCCGGTACCGCATCGTGACCGCCGAAGAATACATGGGCGCCGGGCGCGGCCCGGGACCAGGAAGCGCCGTGACCGGGGCGCCCATCCCTATCTACTCGGCGCCGGCTGGCTCGCACGTGGCGCCGCCACCGGGGGGAGACGGATCGCAGGCCGGCCCACCGCCGGGCTCACAGTCTCAGGGCTCACAGCAAGGCGGCCCACCGCCGGGCTCACAGTCTCAGGGCTCACAGCAAGGCGGCAGAGACCACTTTCCGACCGGCGAGCTGAAGCCCGGGAAACAGAACATCGACTACACCGGCTCTTACTTCCTCGGGCCGCCGAACGCCGCGCATACGCTCGCCATCTACAGCGATTTCGAGTGCCCGGCGTGCGGCCAATGGGCCGAGGGAATGAAGCCGACGATCGAGACCTACAAAGATCGCCTGAAGGTCGTGTTCAAGCACCTGCCGCTGCCGATGCACCCGAAGGCGAAGGGCGCCGCGATCGCCGCGGAGGCCGCAGGTCGCCAAGGGAAATTCTGGGAGATGCACGATCTCTTGTTTCAGAACAACACCTCGCTCGGACCGGACCTCTACACGCAGCTCGCGGGGCAGCTGAGCCTCGACGTCGGCCGCTTCAAGAAGGACCAAGGCGACAAGGAGCTGTCGGACAAGGTGATGCGCGACTTCAAGGAGGGGGAGCGGGCGCGCGTACACGGGACGCCGAGCTTCTTCGTCGACGGACAGCTCGCCGACGTCGGCCACCCGTCGCAGCTCGAGACGCTCCTGGCCAATCTCTTCGGGGGCGGAGGCGGCTGAGCGGCTTGCAGCCCGACGGCCCGCTCGACGTGCTGAACGATTTCGACGCGTGGGCGGTCGTGTCGGCGCGGATCGCAGGCCGCACCGAGCAGGAGGTGGCGTTTCTGCTCTCGGAGCTCGGCGTCGCGCACGCGTGGGTGGACGCGGAGGCGCGGTGGAGTCGCGTCCTCGGGCGCGAGCTCAGCCTGGGCGAGCTCGAACATGCGACGCGCTACACGGTGCGCTGCGCCAGCGAGTTCGAGCGACGGCGCGCCGGTGCGCGGAAGAGCGCGAGGCCCGAGGTCACGCGTGTCGCCGAGGAGCAGGCGCCGCACGGCTCTCACGAGGACACGCTGCCGCCGTTCCTTCGCGGGCGCGATTAGCGCCCTCCGTCCCGCGCGAGCCACCTCACGAGCCGCGCGCGGGACGGAGGGCGAGAGCCCGCAAATCAACGGGGCGCGGCGATGCGGGTGCCCCAGCGGTCGAGGGTCGCCGCGTGGTAAGCGACGAGCGCGCACTCGATGCGGACGCTCCGTTCGATCGTCGCGCCGGCAGCGGTCGCGAGCTCGACCAGACGATCGCGCTCCTCCTCGGTCTGAGAGAGCGCGCAGATGAGGCCGCCCCGCCCGACGGCGAGCGCGTGGCGAACGAGCCGCTCCGGATCGAACACCGCGAGCGGCAGACCCCAGGCCACGAGGGCGCGCTTCGTCACGAAGGGAAAGAACATCGTCACGACGTCGAAGGTGCCGCGCACGTCGCAGAAGTCGGCGACCCGGTAGCGCGCCGCGCCGCTCGCGAGCTGAGCCAAGTAGGCGTCGGCGTAGTCGGCGCGTGAGCGCAGATCGCGGTAGACGACGTGTCCGTCGAGCTCGACCCCGAGGAGCTCGACTGGGCGGGATTTGGCCTGCCCGCTGCGGCCGAGGAACCGCTCGAGCGCGAAGGCGTAGCTGAAGCTCTTCGAGCCGACGTCGACGAGGCGCAGCGGGCGCTCGCGGGGGTGCTCGATGCGGGCGCCGGCAAAGATCTCTTCGAGCGCGGCGAGCAGGTAGAGATTGTCGCGGTAGTCGAGCCGGCTCGACGCTTCACGCAGCGGGTCGAGCTCGAAGCGTCGTCGGAGCGCGCGCTCGCGCTCCTCGGCTCGGGTTCGCTCCCCTGGCTCGAGATAGTCGAACAGGCCGTCCTTCGGCTCGTTGGCGAGCGTCGGTGGCCCGCGGCGAAACCCGAGCGCGCGACGCAGCGCGAAGGCGGCGCGGTTGAGAGGCGAGCGCCAGAGATCGAGCGACACGCTCCGCTACGCGTCCTCGCTGAGCGCGGTCGTGAGCGCTCGCGCGAGCTCGATGCCCTCGGCCGCGGCGAGGTCGCCGGCGGGCCAGTGGACGCCGAGCCCGCCCCCACCTCGTTGCGTAGAGGCCTCGCTCGGCTTCGGGATGATGTGAAAATGCACGTGAAATACGGCCTGGTGCGCCGCGGGGCCGTTGTTCTGCAGCACGTTGTAGTCCGTAGCCCCCGAGACGCGCATGACCGCACGGCAGATCCTCGGGAGCACGCGGCCGATCGCGGCGGCGGCGGCGTCGCTGAGGGCATCGA
>SYFR01000179.1 GCA_005800325.1 Myxococcales bacterium
CGAGCTCGGCGCCGACCGTGAGCCCGAAGAAGCCCTTTTCGGCGAGCGCGGCGAGGGCCTCGTGTGGAAAGCGCGCGTTCGCGTCGACGCTGGCGGCGTTGGGGAGCAGCACCTCGCGCGACAGGGTGGCGGCCGTGCGGGCGAGCGCCGCGGCGGGTTCGTCGATTCCGTAAGGGTGGGGCATGGGGTGCTTGATGAGAGGACCGAAGGGGCGCGGCCAGCCGAGCGTCGGCGCAGCGCGTCCCGAGCCAGCGAGGCGTAGATTCGCGCACGGAGCCCGTCAAGGCGCGCGCGCTCGACAGGGATCGACAGGCCCGCGCATTGCGAGAGGCCCGCGCATGGCGAGAGGCCCGCGCATGGCGAGAGGCCCGCGCATGGCGAGAGGCCCGCGCATGGCGAGAGGCCCGCGCATGCCCGATGTCACCCGCGCGCGCCTCGACTAACTACTTGCTGCATGACGCAAGCCACGCTTTCTCCCGGACGCCGCGTCGTCGTGCGTGCGCTCGGCGAGACGCCGATGGGGTCGCTCGAGGCCAACACCGCGCTCGAGCCGATGGCGGCGCCGGAGCCCGCGTCGCTCGCGCCGGAGGACGTCATCATCGCGATCAAGAGCGCCCACGTCGGCTGGGTCGACTTGCTGATGATGAGCGGCCAATACCAGCACGCGCTCGCTCCTCCGTACACGCCGGGGATGGAGTACGCGGGCGTCGTGGCGTGGAAGGGGCCCGGCGTGGGCGATGCGCTCGCGGTCGGTGACGAGGTGCTGATCGATCCGTTCGTCGCGGGCGCGCGCTCGCTCGGCGCGTACCAGAAGTGGGGCGGGCTCGCGAGCTACGGCGTCGCCCCCGCTCGAGCGGTGCTCCGCGTGCCGGCCGGGCTGTCCCTCGACGAGGCCGCGTGCCTGCTCGGAAGCTACGAGACCGCGTACCACTGCCTCGTCACGCGCGGGCGGCTCACCGCCGAGGACACGGTGCTGGTGCTCGGTGCCTCGGGGGCCACCGGGCTCGCCGCGGTGCAGGTCGCCAAGGTCGTCGGCGCCACGGTGATCGCCACCGGGCGCTCGCCCGACAAACTCGCCATCGTCCGGCAAGAGGGCGCCGATCACGTGCTCGCGACGACGGGGGAGGGCGGCGGGGCGCGGCCATTCCGCGACGAGGTGAAGTCGCTCACCGGCGGGCGGGGCGTCAGCGTCGTGTACGACGCGGTCGGCGGCGAGACCTCGCTCGAGAGCCTGCGCTGCGTCGCGTTCGGCGCACGATACCTGGTCGTCGGCTGGGCCTCGACGCCGTTCGTGGCGCGCGGTCGCGGCGAGCGCGGCGCGCCCAATGCCAACCAGCTGCCCACGAACCTCATCATGATGAAGGGCCTCGACGTGCTCGGCTGTCCGACGGCAATCGCGACGGTCAACGCTCCGTCGCTCCGCGCCCCACGCCTCGCGCAGGTGCTCGCTTGGGCGGCCTCGGGCGCCATCAAGCCGCGCGTCTCGCGGGTGTTCGCCCTCGACGATTACCAGGAGGCGATGCGCGCACGCTGGCAGTCGGACCTGGTCGGCGGCTGCGTGCTGCGTCCGTGACCGAGCCGCACGCTGGAGGCCTGAGTTCTTGGCGGCGGCGGCGCGCTGCGCCGTTGAGCGGGCCACATGTTGGTGGGCTGAGTTCTCGTGGGCTGAATGCCTGCCGGCTCGTTGTTGTTGCCCTCCGGTGGGGGCGTGCCTAATTGACTTTCGTCAACCTGAGCGCGCGAGCCGCCGGGAGCGTGCTTTGGGCGGGGAAGCCTCGAGGAGCCACGTGTCGAAATTCCAACTGCCGAACATGAAATCCCAACTGCCGAACATGACGCCGTGGACCGCAGTTGCCGCGGCGCTCAGCGCGACCTTCGCGGCGCTGCCGAGCGCGCATGCCGACGAGCCAGGCACGGACCCCAGCACACCCGCGCCGTCGGCGAGCGCCGAAGAGCAGGACAGCGTGCGGTTTCGTGGCGGTGTCAGCGCCGCTGGCGGCGCGCTCGCGGTCGCTGGCTTCTCGGTCGGGCTCGGTGGCGTCGACGGTCGGCTCGGCGTCCAGATCAACGACTACGTCGGCATCTTCGCGACGCCGCACCTCGCGCTCGGCGGAGGCACGCACAACGACGTCTCGGTCTTCACGGGCGTCGCCGCCGCTGGTCTCGTCGCCGAAGGGACCCTCTTCGATCGCGCCTTCTTGGGTCTCGGCGGCGGCGCCGGTTACATCGGCTCGCTGCCGAGCGCTTATCCGCACCTTCACGTGCGCGCCGGCGGCTACCCGGTCGTCGGCGACGAGGAGAGCGGCGGCCGTCGCACGGGGCTCTCCGTCGGGCTCGATCTGCGCGTCCACTTCGTCCTCGACAGCATGGTCGTGCAGCCGATGGGCACGATCGGCTACGAGGCATTTTGAGCGGCAGCGGATCGCCGTGTCATCCTCCGCGGGCGCATCCGCGGGCGCACGCGCCGGTGCATCCGCGGGCGCATCCGCGGGCGCACGCGCCGGTGCATCCGCTGGTGCATCCGCTGGTGCATCCGCTGGCGCATGCGCTGGCGCGCCTCGGTCTCTCGGTCGTCGTCGTCATTCTCGGTCTCGGCTGCGGTGGTGCGGCTGAGGTCGGCGAGGCCTGTACCGAGCGAGGCTCCGCCAAAGAGTGCGTCGACGGCGCTGTGTGCGACTCGGTGGAGGGCAAAGGGGACGTGTGCTTGAAGCTCTGCGACGACGACGCCGACTGCGGCGCAGACGAGGCTTGCAACGGGATCTCGGGCGCCTCGGGAAAGGCCTGCCAGCCGAAGTCGAAGTAGGGGAATCGCACGGGCGGACATCGCCGCGTGCAGTGCCTCGCCCGCGTTCGCCGCGCGAAATCCGCAGCGCGCTACGGACTCGTCGCCGAAGGTGTGGCAGCGTGGGCGCCTGCCATGCTGCCGAAGGTCCGCGACCCGAACATCTGGATCGTCAACGTCACGATCTTCCTCGTGGGTGTGGCGTGCGGCATGGCCATCTCGCTGCTCGCCCTGCACCTCGACGATCGCGGCTACACGAAGGAGAGCATCGGCACCCTCGCCGCGTGGTTCGCGCTCGGCATCGTCGGCTTTTCTTTTCCGATGACGGCGCTCATGAAGCGCGTCTCGCCGAAGGCGGTGCTCGTTTGCTCGCTCCTGCTCTACGCGGCGACGGTCGCCATATTTCCCTTCGTGACCCGCACGTTTGCGCTCGCCGCGTTCGTGCGCGTGCTCGATGGCGCGGCGAGCGCGGGGATGTGGATCGGCTGCGAGACGATCCTCCTGTCGCGCGCCGACAAGGATGAGAAGGCGTCGCTCACGGCGCTCTACGCGGCGGCGATCGCCGTCGGGTACATGACGGGGCCGTTCGCTTCGAAGGCCGTCGTGGCGCTCTTCTCGCTCGAGGCCGCCTTCGTCGTCGCCGGCGTCATCTCGGCGCTCACGGGCCTCTTCGTCGGGTGGCGCCTCGACGGCGACCTCCCCGCGGCGCACGGAGAGGCCGCTCGGGACTCCGAGGGCAAGGGCTCGATGAGCGCCGGCGCCGTCCTGCGGCTCATCAAGACGTCCTGCTTTGGCAACTTCGCTTATGGCTACTTCCAGGCGTCGGTCGTGCTGTTCCTGCCGCTCTACCTCGTGGCGCAAAAGGGCATCACCCGGGAGCAGACCATCATCATCCCCGGGTTCTTCGCGCTCGGCATGCTGAGCTTCGTCGGAATTGCCGGCAAGGTCGGCGACCGCATTGGCCACTTGCTGACGATGCGCCTGCTCGCGTGCGCCGGCACGGCGACGGTGCTCTCGTTCGTCCTCTTCGATCGCTACTGGCTCATGTGCGCCGCGGTGACGCTCGCGGGCGCCACCCTCGCGAGCATCTCCCCCATCTCCCTCGCGCTCCAGGGAGTCATCTTGCCGCACGCCGAATATGGCCGCGGCAACGCCCTCTACAATGGCTTCTACGCCGCGGGCATGTTGCTCGGGCCGCCCATCTCGGGACGCCTGTTCACGGCCTACGGCGGTCCCGCCATGCTCTACCACCTGGCAGGCTTGTGGGTGGCGTTCGCCGTGTTCGCGGTCCTCTACGCGAAGGACGATCCGGCGCACGCGCGGGCTCGCCTCGCGCCCCAGTCCTGAGGCCTGCGGTCGGGCACGGCGCTTCTACGTGGTCGAGCGCCCGGCCAGCGCCGCGCTGCTCAGCGCCTGGGGCACGGGGCTCTTCGCGGGCGGCGAGCTCCCGCTCGAGCTGATTGGCAAAGACGGATGCGCCATCGGCGCGCGGCCGAGGAGCTGGCTGCTCGGCGTCGCGTGGCGCGCGGCCGGCCCGCTCGAGCCGCGGTGGTAGGCGCGGTGATGCGGAGGGGGCGCGCCTTCTTGCCCAGTCGTAGGCCGGTCCTTGCGCGAGAGAGCACCCCGTCGCTGCGTCGCGAGCCCCCCAAGCCCGGATCGAGCACGGGACAGCGGCGGGTGTCAGGCGCGTGCGCGGCCGACGTATAGATGCGCCGCGCCGAAGCCGAGCGACTCGACCCGCTCGATCGCGATGCCGGCGGCACGCATTTGCGAAGCGAACTCCTCGGGGGCCGGGAACCGCGCCACACTCGCCTCGAGGTAGCGGTACTCGTCGGCGCCGCTCAGCCATGCGCCGACGCGCGGCACGACCGCGTGCAGGTGCGCCCGCGCGAACGGCGCGAGGACGCCGGCTCGCGGCTCGCCGAGCTCGAGCACGACGACGGGGCCGCCACGCTTGGTCACGCGGCACATCTCGGCGAGGCCGCGCGCGCGATCGGGGACGTTGCGGATCCCGAACGCGATCGTGGCGGCGGCGAAGCTCGCGTCCTCGAACGGCAGCGCCTGGGCGTCCGCGGGCAAGAGCCCGATGCGCTCCTCGAGCCCAGCGTCGCGAAGTTTGTCGCGGCCGACAGCGAGCATGCCCGTCGAGGTGTCGACGCCGACGACGCGCGCCGTTTCGTAGGCGCGTGCGAGCGCGAGCGCGACGTCGGCCGTGCCGGTCGCGACGTCGAGCAGCGGTCCCGCGGCCGCCGGGGCGAGCGCGCGCACGAGCTTCTTGCGCCAGCCGTGATCGAGTCCGAGGCTAAGGATGCGGTTCAGGAGGTCGTATCGCGGCGCGATGCGGTCGAACATGCGTCCGCTGCCGTCGGCGAGGGTCGGCGCCGCCTCTTCGATGACGAGGGGCGCGCCCGCGGGTCGGCCGCTGCCGTCGGCGAGGGTCGGCGCCGCCTCTTCGATGACGAGGGGCGCGCCCGCGGGTCGGCGGCGGGCCTCGAGTGGACTCGTGTCGCTCATGCGCCCTCCATTCGTGCGAGCGCCGCCATGTCGCGTGCGAGCGCGCGGAGGCCGTCTTCGTCGAGCGCTTGCGGGCCGTCGGATTTCGCGCTGCACGGGCGAGGGTGGCACTCGACGATGACGCCGTGTGCACCGGCGGCGAGCGCGGCGCGGGCGAGCGGCGCCACGAGATCGCGCCGGCCCGCGGCGTGCGACGGATCGACCAGCACCGGGAGGCGCAGCACCGAGCCGACGAGCGCGACGCTGCCGAGATCGAGGAGGTTGCGCGTCGTCGTGTCGAAGCTCCGCAGCCCGCGCTCGCACAGGATGACGCCGCTCGCGCCCGCGACCAGCAGATGTTCGGCCGCGAGCAGCCACTCTTCGACCGTGGCGGACATGCCGCGCTTCAAGAGCACCGGCTTTTGCGCGCGCCCGATCGCTCGCAGCAGCGCGAAGGCCTGCATGTTGCGTGAGCCGACTTGCAAGAGATCGGCGACGTCTGCCACGCGCTCCACGTCCGCCTCGCTCGTGACCTCCGTCACGACGCCGAGCCCGGCAGCGCTGGCCGCGCGCCGCAGCCACACGAGGGCCGCGTCGCCGTGCCCCGCGAAGCTGTACGGTGAGGTCCGCGGCTTCTTGGCGCCGCCTCGGAGCAGCGTCGCGCCTGCGCCTTTCGCGAGCTTGGCGGCCGCGGTGATCTGCTCTTCGGACTCCACGCTGCACGGCCCCGCGATGAGCACGGGGCGCGCCCCGGGGCCTACGCGGACGCTCTCGCCGCGAGCGCGGGCCACGGTCACGGTGCTCCCCGCGAGCGCGTCGATGCGCGGGTGCGCGCTCGGCGCTTGCCAGAGGCCACGGACGCCCTCGATCTGCTCGATGCGCTCGCGTGGGACGCGGCTCGAGTCGGGGCGCACGAAGAGCGCGAGCTCTCCCTCGGGGCCGGCGAGGCGCTCGGTCCAGACGCCGAGGCCTTGAAGGTCGGAGGCGACGCGCTCGGCGTCGCGCGGACTGCGAAGAGTTACGAGCATGTTGGTTCTCAGCTCCGGCGAAGGACGACAGCATCGATGACTTGACCGAGGGCGCTCGTGGCGGCGCTCGCGGGCAGGCGGCGAAGGGAGGCGCGCGCACGCTCGACCTCCGCCATCGCACGGGAGCGCGTCTCGTCGAGGGCGCCGGTAGCGCGCACGCACTCGAGCACGCGGGCAAGGTCGCTCGGGTCGGGGCTCGAGGCCCTGGCGAGCTGCTCGAGGCGCGCGAGGAGACGCGCGTCGCGCTCCATCGCGACGAGCAGCGGCCAGGTGAGCTTGCCCTGCTCCAAGTCGGCGTAGAGATCTTTTCCGAGCTCGCGCGCGTCGCCCTCGAGATCGAGCACGTCGTCGA
>SYFR01000180.1 GCA_005800325.1 Myxococcales bacterium
CGAGTACCTCGCCGACGTGCTCGCCCGCGTCCAGGATCACCCGGCCAACGCGATCGACGAGTTGCTCCCGGCTGCCTGGGCCGCCGCCGACTGAGCGGCCACCGCGCCGTCCGTCACGACGGCCTTCGCCGGACGGTTACCCGAAAACCACGGGGATCTGGGTGATTTTCACTTTCAATAGCGCCGACGAGATGCGTCGGTGCAGTCACGAGCAGCGACGTGGAATGAGCGCTCAACCGCGACGAACAACGTGCTCTGTACTCCTACCGTTAGGCAACAGCACCGTCGTCGTGCTGTGGTCCGCCTCGGTGATGATCAAGAACTTGGTCCCACGCGACGTGACGTACGCCGAGAGGAGTCGGTCGCCGTGCTGGAGGGCGAGGTCGTTTGCTCGACGGTCGTCATCGTCGACGGTTCCCCAATCGCCGCTTGCGTGACGAGCAACGGCATAGAGAAGTTCCTCGTGCGAGACACTCGCGAGCACCATCGGCGTTGCGACGAGACGCCCGACCGAGAAGAGTCGTTGTCGCTGCATTCTCGATCGCTCTCTCCCGTCGACACTCGTGGTGCGCCCACCGCCGACCCATGGTGCCGCCTTCGTGATCGCGACCATGGAGGCCATGGCCACCGTCAGCCCGATCTTCTCTAGGCACGATCGAAGGCCACCATAGGCGGCTCAAAGGGAGACTTTCGCTTGAGAGGGGACGCAGCCGAGCTCGGGCTTAGCCACGTTGCCCAGGCGCCCATCGGCGAGCTCGCGAGGGGCACGTTGTTCGTCGATGCCTCGTCGAGCGGCGAAGAAGCGCATTAAATGTCCACTTGTCAGCGCCCACGAGAGGGACCGCTGACGGGGTATCATCGCGCCCCGATGAGCGGCATGACGAAGGGCGAGATCAACACGCTGGTCTACAAGTACATCGGCGTCGATGGGGGCTACCTCCGAGGCTTCTCGTACTCGGAGCACGAGCGCTTCTACGTCGAGTTCTGCGACTTACCGAACGTCGACGTTCCTGCTGTTCGGCAACGGTGCGGTACGACGAAGAACAGCTTCCTCGAAATTCTGGAGAAGGCGAGCCCTCTCGAACAAGCACGCATCATCCGTGGAATCCTGGCGAAGTTCCCGCCGAACGAATCCCCGAGCGAACTGATCGCAACCAAGACCGAGATCGCCGAACAGTTCAAGACGCTCGCTGAACGGTTGGAGGGCAACGTCGTTGGTGCAGCGGTTCCTTCGGTGACCACGGACACGGTCCAACGGGCGCTGGCGGATGCCGAGGCCCTCATCAAGAGCCGTGGACCCGTAAGCGCAGTGGACCGACTCCACACGGCACTGCACGGCCACCTCGTTCACGTGTGCCGAGAGGCAGGCATCACCCTCGGCAACGACCCATCAGTCACGCAGCTCTGGTCCACACTCATCGCTCAGCATCCGAGCCTTCAGATCCCCGACGTCCGCCGAGAGGACATAAAGAAGATCCTGCGCTCGGCGAGTGCAATCGTCGATTCCATCAACACGATCAGGAATCGAGCGAGCCTCGGCCATCCGAACGAGGAACTGGTCGACGAAGACGAGGCCTGGCTCGTGATCAACGTGACCCGAAGTCTCCTCCACTACCTCGATCGCAAGCTCGGCGGCCTGCCGTTCTGACCGCCACCGCTCACGGCAACCACCCGAGAACGCTCGAAATACCACGTGGTATACAGCGTGGTATAAACCCCTTGGTATTTGGCCCATATGCCAAGACCCGCTTGGCACTTCGTGTCCACGTCGTTGCACGAAGATCCTTTGAGTTGCCTTATCGTGAACACCCGATCCACTCGGTGTATTATCCAAATGGCATTTTGAAAACCGCCGTGGGGCAACCCACCAGGGGTTCGAATCCCTTCTCCTCCGCCGCAATTACAGAGGAAAGTCGTCGTGGGCGGCGCGGGTTTGGTGCGGGGGGCGTGGAGCCTGCACCAAACTCTGCGAGGGCGCGGACGTCGTCGGCCTCTCGGGTCGCATCACGCCGAGCCTCGACGAGATGGTGAGCGTGGCGCAAGAGATGGAGCGCCAGGGGTTCGAGGTGCCGCTCCTCATTGGCGGCGCGACGACGAGCCGTCAACACACCGCGGTCAAGATCGCGCCTCAATTTCGCGGCGTGACCGTGCACGTCGCCGACGCGTCGCGTGCGGTCAATGTCGTGTCGAGCCTGCTCGATCCGGTCGGGCGCGCAAAGCTCGACGCGAAGAACCGCGCGGAACAGGAGCGCCTGCGAGAGCTCCACAGCGGCAAGAAGGCCAAGGCCCTCCTCCCGCTAGCCGAGGCGCGCGCGCGGCGACCCGTGGTCGGCTTCGATGAGGCGATCGTGGCGGCACCCTCCTTGTTCGGTCGCCACCAACTCGAGCTCTCGCTCGAGGAGCTACGCGAGTACATCGACTGGCAGTTCTTCTTCGCGCCGTGGGAGCTGAAGGGAAAGGTCCCGCAGATTTTCGAGCATCCAAAAATCGGGGCGGCCGCGCGCGCGCTCTACGACGAGGGCAACCGCTTGCTCGACGAGGTCGTGCAGAAGGGCACGCTGCGGGCACGCGCCGTCACGGCGTCTTGGCCTGCGAATTCGGACGGCGACGACATCCTCGTGTGGACGGACGCGACCCGTTCCGCGGAGCGCGCGCGTTTTCCCATGCTTCGGCAGCAACAGAGCAAAGACGAGCGTTCGCCCTGCCGGTCACTCGCGGACTACCTGGCCCCGAAGGACAGCGGGCTCGTCGACTGGCTGGGCGGGTTTGCCGTCACGGCGGGTCTTGGCGCCGAGGAGCTCGCGGCAGACTACCAAGCCGACGGCGACGATTACCGGGCGATCCTGGTGAAGGCCCTCGCGGATCGGCTCGCCGAGGCCGGAGCGGAGCTTCTGCACGAGCGCGCGCGACAAGCCTGGGGCCACGAAGCGCGGGAGCTCTCCAATCAGGAGAGGATCGCCGAGAAATACCGCGGAATTCGTCCCGCGTTCGGCTACCCGGCGTGCCCCGATCACAGCGAGAAGACGACCCTCTTTCGGCTGCTCGACGCCGAAGCGATCGGCATGGCGCTCACCGAGAGCTTCGCGATGACGCCGGCGGCGAGCGTGAGCGGGCTCTACCTTCACCACCCCGACGCGCGTTATTTCAATGTTGGGTCTATTGATCGCGATCAAGTAGAGGATTACGCGGCGCGCAAGCGTGTCCCGCTCGCCGAGGTCGAGCGCTGGCTGCGGTCGTCCCTCGCGTACGAGGCGGGCCTCGTCGCGGCCGAGGGAGCTGCCCGCTCGAACGCAGGATCGATCAGAGGCACGCGCCCGGAAACACGGTGAGGACCATGGTGCCGTTGGCGTCCGCTGTGCTGTGCACGAGGAGCTCGTCCTTGCCGTCCGCGTCGAGGTCGCCCGACGCGACCGAAGGTGTTCCCATTTTTCCCGCAGCCATCACCGGCACCTCCAGCATCGGCGCGAACGTGCCGTCGCCGTTGCCGCGGTAGACGGCGATGCTTAGAGGCCCCGCGTTGAAGATGGGCCGTGCGACGGCGAGGTCGAGACGGGCGTCCCCGTCGAAGTCGCCGCGGGTCATCTTGAACGTCAGCGGATCCGCGAGCGTCGCCGCCGGCGTAAAGCCGCCTTTGCCGTCGCCGAGATGCAGCTGGGCAGCCTCATTTCCGGCGGTCACGACGTCGAGCGACCCGTCGCCGTTGAAATCACCCGTGACGAGGGAGTTGGGAGCAACGTCGTTTTTGGCACTGGGCGCGGGGTACTCCACGAAGGCGGAGGCGTTGGGCCCGCCAACGTCGAGGTACACGCTGAAGGAGGTGGTGGAGACGTCGTGCGCGACGAGATCCGCCTTGCCGTCGTTGTTGAAGTCGCCGGCGGCAACCGAGAGGTAGGTCCCGGCCCAAGCCGACTTCGAAGCGAACGCGAGGGAGGTCGGCGCGGAGAACCCGCCGGCGCCATCGTTGAAGCGCACGCGGACGGGCATGAAATCGGACACGGGGTAAACCTGGTTCGAGTAACCGAGATCGAGGTCGCCGTCGCCGTCGAAGTCGCCAGCCGCGATCGACCTTGCCAGGCCCGCCGGGTACGTCTTCGACGCGTACGTCCCGTTGGCTTGTCGTAGCCCGACGACGACGTTAAACGAGTCGTAGTTGGCATAGGCAAGATCCGAGAGGCCGTTCCCGTCGAGGTCGGCGACGATCACGTCGTAGGGTTCGGCTGGGCCGACCACGCCGGAGGAAATGGGGGCGCCAAACACGCCGTTCTTGTTGTTGAAGAACGAGCGTCCTCCGCCGCCCGCGGTCGCCGCCGTCACGTCGAGCCAGCCGTCCCCGTCGAGGTCGCCAGTGGCGATGTCCCAGACGTACACCTTCTGTGGGTACTCCGTCCGCGTCTTGAAGCCGAGTTGTCCGAGGCACGACTTGGGGTTGCACACGCCCGCCTCGCAGGCCTGCTTGTTCGGGCATGCGGTCATGCACGATCCGCAGTGGAGGGGATCGCTCGTCAGCTCGGCTTCGCAGCCGTCGATGGGGTCGGCGTTGCAGTCGCCTTTGCCCGAATGGCAGGCAAATCCGCAGACGCCCGAGCTGCAGGTCGGGCTCGATCCGGCCGTCGATGGGCAGCCGTTGCCACACGCGCCGCAGTGAAGGGCGTTGGTGGTCACGTCGACACATGCGCCGTCGCACTCGGTCTCGCCGTTCGGACAGGCGAGCCCACCACCCGCGCCGCCGGAACCGCCGAGGCCGCCCGTGGCCGCGGTCGAGACCAGCGCGCTTCCACCCGTGCCGCCGCCGCCGGTCGATGCGCCGCTGGTCGTCCCCGTGGCCTCGGGGCTCGTGATGGGGTCTACGAGCACGGCGTTCGCGCACGCTGCCGCGAGCAGCACGCCGAGGAAGCCAAGCGGTGGACCGAGGTTGGATGCGTTCATGGAGCTTCACCGTATCCTTGCCGGCGTTCACCCTCAATGGACCAGCAGGGGCGGGCGCCGGAGGATCAAGAGTGAGTGTCACGGTTGACTCTGCGGCGCTCGACAGGATCGCCGCACATCTGACGAGTGACCAGTCTCGGGTATACTCCATGGTCATGTTGCCGCCAGTCGTTGCGAGCGCCGCAAAGGACGTACGGCGCGAGCTAGAGCGGCAACTCCCCGGCCGTGTTGGGCGCGTCGTGGTGTTCGGCTCGACGGCCCGGGGCACGGCGAACGAGGACTCGGATGTCGACCTGCTGATCGTCCTCGATCACCTCGCGGTCGGTGAGCGTGCCCGCATCATCGACATCGCGGCGACCATCGGCTTCGAGCGCGACCTTCGCATCGTGCCGCTGGTGATCTCGGAGAGCGCCTGGGCCGAGCTCGAGAGCCGTGAGCTGCTCTTGCCACGCGAGGTCGCGCGCGACGGCGTCATCGTATGACCGACGACAATCGCCGAGCCAATGCACGCGCCGACCTAGCGGCCGCGGCCGATGCGCTGCGCGCCGCCGAGGCGCTGATCGACCTCGGCCTGCTGCGCGACGCGGTCAGTCGCGCCTACTACGCTGCGTTTCACGCGATGCGTCCGCTCCGAGCTTGCCGCGGTACGCGATCTGGTCGCGCGTGCTCAGGGTTTCGTCGACGATAAAAAGTGACTTGTCACTTTCTATAGCGCCGTGTAGGGTCCGGGCGTGACTCGAACGACGGGCAGTGAAGGCGCGGGGGATCGGGCAGGGGAGCTCGCCGTGCGCCGCACCCGCACCCCCGCCGCGCCCGCGCGCACCCAGGTCCAGCGCATGCCCGCGCGCCGCACCCAGGCCCAGCGCAAGCAAGAGACGCGGGGGCAGCTCCTCGACGCCGCGCTCGAGCAGCTCGTCCTTGCGGGCCTCGCAGCCTTCACCACGACGGAGGTCTGCCGCCGCGCGGGCCTGAGCCAGGGCGCGCTCTTCAAGCATTTCCCGGCGAAGTCCGAGCTCCTCGCGGCCGTCGCCGAGCACCTCTTCTTGCAGCTGCGCGCGCGTTTCGAGGCGGCCTTCGTCGCGCTGCCGAAGAAGCAGCGCAACGTGCACGGCGGGCTCGCGCTCCTCTGGGCCCAGATGCTCGATCCGCGGCTCGCCGCGGCGTTCGAGCTCTACACGGCCGCGCGCACCGATCGCGAGCTCGGCGCACGGCTAGCGCCCGTCGTTCGCGCCCACATCGCGCACATCGAGGCGTTCACCGTCACGCTCGTCGAGCTCGGCGATCCGGCGCGCGTTCGCACCGCGACGGGCCTCGCCATCGCCGCGATCCAGGGGCTCGTCTTGAACCAGCTGGCGCTGCCCGACGCCTCCCAGATCAAGCGGCTCAAGGCCGACCTCGACGTGCTCGGCGCGCTCCTCTTCGCCTCGGCCTAGCGCACTTTGCCCAACTCATTCCCTCGAGGACACCGTGCCCAACTTCGCCGCATTGCCCAGCTCCGCCGTATTGCCCAGCTCCGCCGTATTGCCCAGCTCCGCCGTATTGCCCAGCTTCGCCGTATTGCCCAACTTCGCCGTATTGCCCAACTTCGCCGTATTGCCCAGCTTCGCCGTATTGCCCAGCTTCGCCGCATTGCCCAACTTCGCCGCATTGCCCAGCTTCGCCGTATTGCCCAGCTTCGCCGTATTGCCCAGCTTCGCCATATTCCCCAGCTGCGCCACCGTGCAACGCTAGTGCCCAGAGACCGAACATGCGTGAGCATCTCGATCCGTCGCTCGTCGCGATCCCCTTCTACTTCGCTGCCATGTTGTGGGAGCGGCGCGCCATAGTCCGCCGGCGTGCGAGCGGCGAGGCCCTCGTCGGCTACGAACGGAAGGACACGCTCGCGAGCCTCGGCACCGGCATCGTTTCGGTGGCCACGGTCGGCGTCATCGGCCTCGGACAGATGGCGCTCGGAACGTGGCTCTACGGCCACCGCTTCCTGTCGCTCGGCGACGGCTGGCTCGCCTGGACGGTGGCGATGCTGGTCTGGGACTTTGCCTATTACTGGCTGCATCGCGCCGAGCACTCGGTGCGCATCCTCTGGGCCACGCACGTGAGTCACCACTCGAGCGAGCACTTCAATTTCTCGACCGCGCTGCGCCAGCCGTGGGCGCCCTTGTTCGCCTTCGTCACGTTTCCGCCGATCGCGCTCCTCGGCATCGAACCGTGGATCATCATGACCTCGGGCGGCATCAACCTCATCTACCAATTCCTCGTCCACACCGAGTGCGTGAACAAGCTGCCGCGCGCGATCGAGCTCGTCTTCAACACGCCGAGCCACCACCGCGTGCATCACGGGTCGAACCCGCAGTATCTCGACAAGAACCACGGCGGGATCTTGATCGTGTGGGATCGCCTCTTCGGCAGCTTCGAGCCCGAGGTCGAGCCCGTGGTGTACGGCCTCACGAAGAACGTGAAGAGCTTCAATCTGTGGACCATCTTCGTCCACGAGTTCGTGGCCATCGCGGGTGCCGCCCGACGCGCGCGCACACTCGGCGATTCCCTCCGGCACGTGTTCGCGGGACCGGGCTGGAAGGCGGCGCCGGCGCCGGCGGCAGTCCGCGGAACAGCGTCGGACGCGGCCGAGTAGCGCCCGTTCCAGCCGCAGGCCAATTGTCCACCGCGAGCGAAACCCGTGAAAAACTTGGTGAGTTTCACCGTGCGCTGGCGTTAGAATCTCGCGCGGGCACCGAACGCGAGGTTCGCGATGGCTACTCGTTCGTGCTCACTTGAGATCAAGCTTCTATCGGTCACGCTGCCGCTCCTCGTGAGCTGCGCCGCGGTGGAGCCGCACGGTGGCTACGGCGCCGAGGACGTCGACGGCGACGGCGTCCCCGACGATACGCCGGCTTTGGCCTACGAGGCGGGGCCGTTCGACAAGAATGACGTGCTCACGGACGGCGAGCTCACCGACTCGGGCGCGCTCGACGTGACCTTAGTGCAGGCGTTCTTGAACAAGAACCCCTATGGGTGGAAGTCCGTGCTCGCGACGTACACTACGGGCGGCAAGACGGCGGCGCAGGCGATCGTGGACGCCGCCAAGGCGCACGGCATCAACCCCATCGTGGTGCTCACGCGGCTGCAGCTCGAGCAGTCGCTGATTGGCAAAGAGACCGCCACGCAGAAGGCGCTCGACTACGCCATGGGCTGCGGCTGTCCTGACAATCAACAGTGCAATCCGGCGTACAAGGGCTTTGGCAAACAGGTCGACTGCATGGCCGCGCGGTTTCGCTCGTACCTCGACGATCTCGGCGACGGCGGCACCACCGTGGCGGGCTTCGGCGTCGGCAAGGGCAAGAAGACGCTCGACGGCTACACGGTGACGCCGGAGAACCAGGCGACCGCGGCGATCTACACGTACACGCCGTGGGTCTCGTCGGCGAAGAACCACCGCAAGATCTGGGCGCTCTTCGCCGACACCGTGGGCTACGACGGGCCTCTGCCGGTGATCCCCGACGGCGCGAGCGGTGCGGGCGGCATGGACGGCGCGGGCGGCTCCGGCAGCGGCGGCGCGGGCGGAGAGGGGCAGGGCGGTGGAGGGCCCGGGCCTCTCGAGCTCGTCATCGACAACGGCGGCGGTGCCACCGCGACGACGGCGTTCGAGGCCTCGGCCGAGTGGCAGCTCGGCACCAGCGCGCCCGGCAAATACGGCGCGAGCTACGCGTATCGATCGACCGGCGCCAGCGCGGACGCGGCGCTTTTTCGCGTGTACCTCGAGAGCGATCGCACGGTCACCATCGAGGCGTGGTGGACGGCGGGCGCCAACCGCTCGAAGACGGCGCCGTTCTTGGTGTTCGACGCCGCCGACACGAAGGTCGGCACGATCGAGGTGAACCAGCAAGCGGGCGGCGCCGGCTGGGGCCTGCTCGGCAGCTTCGCGCTCTCGAAGGGCTGGAACTCCGTCGCGCTCTCGCGCTGGACGACGCCGGGCTATGTAGTCGTCGCCGACGCCGTGCGCTTCACGGCGCCGTGACCGGACTCTCGCAGGATCGGGAGCGAGCGCCACGCGCACGCTACCTCACTTGCGGTCTCGCTCGTCGGTCGGGGGGCTCTTGCCGGCGCCGCCAGCCCCGCTCGTCGCTTCACCGCGCCGTGAGCGACACCACGCGGCCGCGCGTCAGCGGGTCCACTCGTCGAGGTATTTGGGCAACATCGCGCGCCAGGTCGGCCAGTCGTGGTTCCAGTCGGGCCCCCACGGATCGACGCGGTTCGGGATGCGCTTCTTGCCGAGCACGTTCGCCATCGCCCAGCTCTCTCCCATGTTCTCGGCGCGGCCGTCGCCCGAGGCGAACACGATGAGGCGCTGGCGCAAGACGTCGAGGTGCGGCCCGCTCAAGGTCGGCACGAACTGCAGCGGTGAGGAGACGAAGTAGTCCTCGGTGAAGTTCTTCACCTCGATGAAGCGCATGAGGTCGTAGGTGCCGCTCATGCCGAGCGCGCGGTGGAAGATGTCGGGGAAGCGGCACACGGCCGCCACCGCGTGAAACGCGCCGATCGACGCGCCCGAGGTCCAGATTGGCACGCTGTCGTTGCCGCAGTCGCGGCGGATCGCCGGCGCCACCTCGTGCTTCACGTACTGGTGAAACTTGTGCTGCATGGCCATGCGCTCGGCGGGGCTACCCTCTTTGCGGAACCAGGCGCTGCCCGCGACGCTGTCGCACGAGTAGATCTTGATGCGCCCCGCCTCGATGAGCGGCCAGAGCGCGTAGACGAGCTTCATGCGCTCGATCTCTTCGGCGTCGCCGCCCGCGGTCGGAAACACCAGCACGGGCTGCCCGTGGTGCCCCCAGCGAACCATCGTCGATTGAGCGCGCATGCGCTCGGAGTACCAGCTTGATTTGACGAACTCGTCGGCCATGGTCCCTCGCTTCATTTCGTAGTTCGCGTCTCGTGTCTCGAGTCTTGAGAGTCTAGCGGCCCTCGACGCGGCGCCACTCTTGGATGCGGTTGAAGAAGAGCTCGGTGAACTGGTCAATCTCGTGCTGCGGAAAGAGCGCCGTCACCTTCTGGCGCACGGCCGTCTTGGCCTCTTCGGTCCCGAAGAACTCGTGCGCTACCTCGTCGAGGTGGCCGAGGTGCTTGTCGCAGAACTCCTCGAAGCGCGTCGTCTCGAAGCGCTGGTCGGCGATCTGCGCGTACTGGTCGAGCTTCTCTTCGAAGGTGCCTTCGCCGGCGGCGATCTCGTAGAACGGCGTCCAGTCGAGCGTCTGACGCATCTTGCGCTTCGTGGCGGCGCAGAACACGCTCCACTTGATGTACGACTTCACGAGCCACGGAAAGTGGTAGTGCAGGCTCGTCACCTGGGAGTCGGGGCAGGGGTTCGCGAAGTCGATGGGGTGCCAGACGCCGTCGCGGCGCAGCGACTCGCAGCTGTTGAACTCCCACCCGAAGAACGCGTTGATCGTGAGCGTGATCTTGCGAAGGTGGTCGAGCTCTTTCTGTGAGATGAAATCGCGCTGCATCGTATAGCGATCGTGGAGCGGCGCGTCCGGGTCGTAGAGCACCGAGTGCGTCTGGGGCCCGAAGCCGATGCACCGCACGAAGCGGTCGAACGGGGCGACGGCCGCCTGCACGTGCATCACGGTCTTGCCGCTCTCATCGTACGCCTGGCGGAGCTTGGCCTCGTCCGGGCAGCGCGTCACTCCGCGCCAGCCGCCGCCGTCGTAGGGCTTCACGAAGAGCGGGTAGCCGAGCTTCGGGCCGAGGCGGCCGACGTCGAAGAGCTTGGCGTAGCGCGAGAGCGTGGGCTGCAGATCGGGGGTGGGCTCGTAGTCCTTCGGCGGGATCATCCACGTCCCGGGGATGGGCATCCCGAGGCGCATCATCGCGCAATAGGACGTGTGCTTCTCCATCGACTGGACCGCCCACGGGTTGTTGAACACGTAGAGGTCGTTCATCACGATGGCCTTTTTGATCCACTCGCGGCTCGTGTGGTACCAGTGCGTCAGCCGATCGATGACGACGTCGTATTTGCACGACTGCATGAGATCGAACGGCTCGATCGTCACGCGCTCGACGTGCATCCTGAGGGTGTTGCCCTGGTGCGGGATGCGCAGGTCGAGCCGGCGCATGATCCCCTCGTAGCAAGCGGGCCAGCAGATGTCGGCGCCGAGGGAGAGGCCGATGTTGCGGGTGATTTCGGTCATGGGGTGTCTCGCGGTGGGTGGCTGCCGAGCGGCGTCACTCGTAGACCATCATGAGGGGTCCGGGGAAGAGCCAAGACAAGCCTTCGCGCGATCGGTCGCGCCAGTTTTCCCAGTTGTGGCCGTCGCGCGCCTCGACGAAGCGCACCTGCATGCCCGTCGCGTCGAGCAGCGGGACGAGGCTCCGGTTCTCGTAGATGAGCGACTCGTACACGCCGCAGCTCACGAACACGCGCTCGCTCACCGCCGACGGCGCGCCGCGGAAGCCGTTCATGAACTTCACGACCGGATCGAACACGGGGCCGCGGTGGTTGCGTGAGCCGATGTCGGTGAAGGCGAAAGAGCCCGACTGGAGCAAGAGGCGCCCCCAGAATCCGGGGTAGCGGACCGCGGTCGAGAGCGACGCGACGCCGCCGAAGCTCGCGCCCATGAGGCAGCGGCCCCGCGGCTCGCCGATGAGCGGCCAGCGCGACTCGAGGTGCGGGACGACCTCTTCGGTGACGAAGCGGGCGTGGGCCTCGTGGTTCGCGTACTCCTTGAGCCGGTCGGGCGAGTCGAGGAAGAGCGCGACGAGGTCGGGGATCTCGAGCCGGTGGATGAGGTTGTCGAGGACCGTGCGCAGCCCCGCATATCTCATGTAGTCCGAGCCGTCGTGCACGACGAGCAGCGGGTAGCGGCGCGAGCGACGAAAGCGCGCGGGCAGGTAGAGAAAGCCGGTGCGCTTCGCCTCGAGGGCGGCGCTGTCGAAGGTGAAGGGCTCGAGCGTGCCGCGGCGCGCGAGGGTGTCGTCCTGCGACCACTCGGGGATGACGTAGCCCTCCCCCGCGAGCACCGAGTTGGCGCCGAAGGGATCGCGCGCGCGGTGGGGATTCAAGGGATCTTGGATCCACTGCGTGCCGCCGTTCTTCTGCAGCTCGAGCTTGTACTCGACGCGCGAGTGCGGCGGGATCTCGAGCGTGAGGTGCCAGAGATCGGTGCCCTCGACGAGGGTGAGCGCCTGCGCCGACTCGAGGCCGAAGATCCAGTGCCGGAGGTAGAGGGCGTCGGCCTCGCCGCGATAGATGAAGGTCGCGCTCGAGCCCTCGACGAAGGGGAAGCGCTTGCCCTCCATCCACGCGGCGATCGCCTCGGGGCTCGGCCCTGCGGCGAGCAGCTCCTCGATCGCGTGGCTCATCCCGAGCTCCCTTCGCCGAAGCCGGGGTCGGAGCCGCGACCCGCGCCGGGGGTCGACGGGCGAGCCGCGCCGGGGCTCGAGGGACGAAGTGAGCCGGGGCTCGAGGGACGAAGTGAGCCGGGGCTCGAGGGGCGAGCCGCGCCGGGGCTCGAGGGGCGAGCCGCGCCGGGGCTCGAGGGGCGACCGACCTCGAAGACGGGGAGGGTCGAGCCGCCCTCGGCGTAGAACGGCGCGGCAATTCCTGGGCGCGACGGCGGCGCGGGGGGGATGCCGTGCACCGCGGTCGTGCCGTCGGGAGCGAGCTCGACGATGCCGGTCGGCCGCACGAGCTCGAGCGATTCGTCGTGTGTGCGCTCGAGCGTGATCTGCCTGCGCTCGGGGAACGCGAGGCAGCGGGCGGGAGCGAAGCGGCGCGCGATGACGCCCACGCGCTCGTCGTCGTGGAGCTTGAGACGCGTCTCGGGGTGAGGGAGCACGACGAGGCCCGGGGCGAGCCCGAGCCCGCGATCGAGCACCTCGGCGGCGCCCTGTCCTTGCGGCGGGCTGTCGTGAAAGAGGACGACGCGGTCGGTGAGCACCATCGCGCCCGCGGACCAGCCGCACACGACGTGGCCGTCGAGCAGCTCGGCCACGCCGAAGAGGCGCATGCGGTTCAAGATGGACGCGACGTGACCTCCGGTGATGGCCAGGGCGTTGCATTGCGCGAGCATGTCGGCGAGCTCGCGCCGGTGGGCGGCGACGTGCGGGCGCTCGAAGGGCCGAACCTCGCGCTCGTACTCGGCGTGGACGCGCTCGCACTGCGCGAGGTGGTAGCGATCGAGGTCGCGGATCGCCTCGATCGACGCGGTCTTCTCTTCGGCGAGGATCTCAGGCGGCGCGCGCCGCTGGCGAATGACCTGGTTGGCATCGAGCTCGTGCTCGAGTCGGATGCGATAGAAGTCCTGCTTGTGGCGCAGCGTCTCTTGGCGCTTGCGATGGGCCGCGCGAAGCTCGCGGTCGTGTGCGAACACCTCGTCGGCGCGCCGGTGCAAGAGGAGGTTGAACGTGCGGCAGCCGAGGTGCTCGGTGAGCTCGCGATCCTCGCTCTCGCGCTCTTGCCAGCCGGCCGTAATCGTGGCGATCGGCCCCTCGAGCTCGAGCTCGTCGAGCGCCGCCTTCACCGTGGGATCGAAGCGCTGATTGCCGAGCAGCACGATGGCGCGCGGCGGGCGACGCGGGGGCTTCTGCGAGGTCCGGGCGCGCGGCGGATCGGAGAGTTTTCTGGCGCGCGGGTTCATGTCGACGGGCGGCGCGCGGCGACTCCGGCGGCGCAGGCGCGATCGCGTGCGGCTCGCCAGCTAACGGCAGCAGAGCTCACGCGGCGCGCACCTTCACGGTCTGGCCCGTGAGATCGAGCATCCGGCGCAGCTCGTCGTAGTCGGGGTGCTTGAGGCGGATCCAGGCGTTCGCCATGTAGCCGCCCTCGACCGGCTGGGTCGGCGTGCCGGCGCCAGGCAGATGCATGTCCATGATCCACTGGCCGAAGGCGCGCTCGAGCTGCGCGATCCCCTCGTAGCCTCGGATGCGGCCGTCGCGCTCCGGGCGTAGCGCGATGAGGCCGGCGGAGTAGCGGCGCGAGAGCGCTTGGCTCGGTCGGCCGTGAACGACGGCCATCGCCCACTCGCGATAGATGTCGATGTCGTTGCCCGTCGCGTAGAGATCCCACGCGCGCACGCCGGGCGG
Source organism: Myxococcales bacterium (assembly GCA_005800325.1). Lineage (GTDB taxonomy): Bacteria > Myxococcota_A > Polyangia > Polyangiales > Polyangiaceae > SYFR01. The sequence goes on from SYFR01000180.1 coordinate 14,005, forward strand.
GCGACACCCGATCTCGCTGAAGTTGAGTCCCTTCGGCCCGTAGAACCACTCCATGTGCGTGGCCGTCGTGCCGAGGTCGAGCGCGGCGATGACCTTGCGCCCGAGCGCCTTCACTTCGAGGTAGCCGGGGGCCGAGTCGACGCGGTTCGTCGCGATGAACTGGGGGCTGATCCAGCGGTGGCGCATCGCGTCGAGCACGTTCGGGTAGTAGTGAGTCACGAACTCGTGGGCGACGTTGCCGCCGATGCTGATCGTGTCCCAGAAGCCTTCATGTCCCTCGATGAACTCTTCGGCGGCGATGCTGCGGCCTTGACCGACGCCCATCGCGCGCAGGCCCGCTTCGAGCTCGCGCACGTCGTCGACCCGCATCGTGCCGGAGGCGCCCGCCGCGTCGCGTGGCTTCAAGATCAGCGGAAAGCCGACCTTGAGCGCGAAGGCGCGGAGCTCATCGGGATCGCTCGAGCCGAGCGACTGCGCGCAGGGGACGCCGGCGGCGCGCAGCGTCTCTTTCATCGCGGGCTTGTCGCGGCAGAGGAACGTCGAGTGCACGCTCGTGCCGGGGATCCCGCAGGACTCGCGCACCTTCGCCGCGGCCATGACGTGCGCCTCGATCGTGGCCTCGAGGCGATCGACGCGCACCTGGCTCTGCACGCGCTTCACCGCGCGCTCGAGGACGACGGGCGAGGTGACGTTGGGCACCTCTTCGTAGTGGTGGAGCCAGCTCTTCAGCTCGTCGCCGAGCATCCCGATCGGCCGCTCCCCGATCCCGGTGACGCGAGCGCCGACCGCGTGCAGGGCGCGGACGAACTCGCGCTGGTTGGAAGGGAACGAGGGCTCGATGAAGACGACGTCGGCGGGCATGAATCGGCGGACACGTTACCATTCGGCGCGCTCGTTCGTAAGCCACGAACACCGCGTTGCGTGAGTCGCGCGCGGGCGGGCGCTCGCTAGATCGCGCGACGCCTGACCGGCCGAGGTCAAGGCGCGAGCTTGCGGTAGAGCTCGGCGTACTCGCGGACGCGCCTGCGCCACGACCAGTCCTCGCGCATGCCGTTGTGCTGCAGGCGCCGCCACGCCCCGCGATCGCGCCAGCACTCGAGCGCGTAGCCGATGGCCCACTTGAGCCCGCGCACGTCGAAGTGCTCGAACGAGAAGCCGTTGCCGCGCCCGTTGCGGGCGTCGAACTGGCGCACGGTGTCGGCGAGGCCGCCGGTCTTGTGCACGATGGGCGGCGTGCCGTACGCGAGGCTGTACATCTGATTCAAGCCGCACGGCTCGTAGCGTGAAGGCATGAGGAACATGTCGCTGCCGGCCTCGATGAGGTGGGCGAGCGGCTCGCTGAAGGTGTTTACGTACGCGACGTTTCGCGGGGCCACCTTGGAGAGCTGCGTGAAGAGATCGGCGTAGCGCTTCTCGCCGCTGCCGAGCACGACGAGCTGCACGTCGGCCTGCCGCAAGAGCGCGGGCAAGACCTCGAAGAACAGGTCGAAGCCCTTCTGCCAGGCGAGGCGCGAGACGATGCCGAAGACCGGGACGCCGCGGCGATAGGGCAGCCTCGTCATGTCGAGGAGGGCGCGCTTGCATGTCTCTTTGCCGGCGAGGTCGTCGGCCGAGTACGTCGCGGGGAGGAGCGCGTCGTTTCTCGGGCTCCACACGTCGTCGTCGATGCCGTTGAGGATCCCGAAGAGCACGTCGCGGCGGCCACGCAGGTATGCGTCGAGGCCGACGCCATGCTCGGGCTGCTGGATCTCGCGCGCGTAGGTGGGGCTCACCGTGGTGATCGCGTTCGCGTGCAAGATCCCGGTCAGCATGAAGGAGAGCCGTCCGGCGCGGAGCTCTTCTTGGTGGAGCTGCTCGGCGGCCTGCTCGAGGCCGACGTCGGCGAGGACATCGGCGGCGAAGGTGCCCTGGTGGCCGATGTTGTGAATGGTGAGGACCGTGCGCGTGTTCGAGAACAGCCGGTCCCAGGCGAACACCGTGCGCAGCGTCACGGGCACGAGCCCGGACTGCCAGTCGTTGCAGTGGACGATGTCGGGCGCGAAGCCGAGCTGCTGAGCGACGCGGAGCGCGGCCAGGCCGAGGAAGGCGAAGCGGACGTGCTCGTCGCCGTCGCCCGAGTAGATCGCGGGGCGGTCGTAGAGCTGGTTGCACTCGATGAAATAGACCGAGACGTTGGTGCCGGGCAGGGTCGTGCGCAGCGTCGAGAACCGCAGGATCCGCCGGCCCATTCGCACGTCGAGCGGCGGCACGACGAGCTCGACCGGGTGCTCTGCCTCGCGAATGCGCCGGTAATACGGCACGACGACGCGCACGTCGTGCCCCTCGGCGGCGAGCGCCTTCGGCAGGGCCGCGGAGACGTCGCCGAGGCCGCCGGTCTTGGCGAACGGAGCGACCTCGGAGGAGATGAACAGGATGCGCATCGGTGGGTGCGGGCAGCGCTAGGCGTAGCGGACGCGAACCGTGCTGATGAGCTTCTCGAGCAGCTCTTCCACGACCCCGGTGCGCTCGTCGCGCACGATCGCGTAGCCGTCGCCCTCGTAGCTGTCGCTCTTCGGCGCGCCGATCGTCGGCAGCTTCGACTCGACGACCCATTTGCCGACCGCGCGCTGCGCCTCGTCGCCGCCTTCAATCCCGGCGACGCGCCCGCGCCCGATCCCGCGGAAGAAGGCGCAGCCGACCGCGTAGCGGCGATGCCACGGCGTGTCGAAGGCGCCGTCGATGGTCGCGCGTGCCCACGCGCGGTAGGCGTCGGTCTCGGTGGCGTAGCTCACCATCTTGACGATGTTCGCGCCGGGCGGGCGCTGCGCGATTTCGCCGATGGCGATCGAGCCGTCGGTGCGGCGAAACCACTCCATGTGCGTGAAGCCGTCGCGCAGGCCGAGCGCGTCGATGGCCTTGATGCCGACGCGGGCGACCTCTTCATATTCCGGGCGGTCGATGTCGCGCGGGAGCATGCAGCACCACTGGATCCAGGGGTTCTCGACGACGGTGAGCGGCGGCGGCAGGTAGTGCGAGATCGAGCGGGCGCGTACGCGGCCGCCGACGGTGATGGTCTCGAAGCTGCCCTCGGTGCCCTGCAAGAACTCCTCGCCGAGCACCGGGTTATCGCGGCTCGCGCCCATGCCGCGCACGCCCGACCGCAGCTCGGCGAGGTTCGCGACGCGGAAGGTCGCCTTGGCGCCGAGGCCGGCCGGGGGCTTGAGCACGATCGGAAAGCCCACCTCGTGCGCGAAACTATCGGCGTCTTCCATCCGCGTGATGAGCCGATGCCGTGCGACCGGCAGGCCCGCCTGGCGCAGGCGATCTTTCATGCGCGCCTTGTCGCGGAAGAGATCGGCGGTGTTCGGATCGGTGCCGGGGACGCCGAAATGATCGCGCGCGACGGCGAGCTGCACCTGCAGCGGCTCGAGCACGCCGACGATGCGATGCGGCTGCCCGTGGCGGCGGCGCAGGACGTCGATGGCGCCGATGAGCTCCGAGGCGGCGAGCGGGTTGTCGACGCGAGCGAAGTCAGCGAACAGCCGACGCTCCTCTCCGCGCGGCTCCTGGCACACGACGCCGAGGACGCGGACGCCGTCGAGGCGAGCTGCGGCGCGCACGAAGCGCAGCGTGGTCTCGAGGGGGAAGGGGGCGACGAAGACTACGGAACGCATGGGGGGCGGCAGGTTATCGCGAAAAGTGCCATAAATCTCGGGGATTCGCGCGCTCGGCCGCTTGTGGGAGAGAGGCGGCGCTCGCGGCGACCCGCCGTTTTTTGCGTGACGACTCCCGCGGCTCGCCCACTATGCTGCGCTCGTCGCGATGCGAGTCGTCTTCTTAGCGCCGAGCTATCCGCCCGAGATGCAGGAGTACACGCGTGGCCTCGCGGAGGTCGGCGCCGAGGTCTACGGGATCGGCGACAGCGCCCCCGGGAGCCTGCCGAAGAAGCTGCGCGGCTACCTCACCGACTACCTCGCGGTGCCGCGCATCATGGACGAGCGCGACGTCGTGGCGCGGGCGAGCGCGTGGCTGCACGGGCGCTCGATCGATCGCGTGCTGACGAACTGGGAGCCGCTCGTGCTCTTGGCGGCGCGGCTGCGCGAAGCGTGGGGCGTGCCGGGCATGAGCGTCGACACGGTGCGCGGGTTTCGCGACAAACAGCTCATGAAGGAGCGCGTGGCGGCGGCGGGGCTGCGCGTTCCGCGCTCGCGGCGCGTGACGAGCCCGAGCGAGGCGTGGGCGGCCGCGGAGCAGATCGGCTACCCGCTCGTGGTCAAGCCGATCGCGGGCGCCGGCAGCGCGGACACCTACCGCGTCGACGACCCGAAGGAGCTCGAGTCCGTGCTCGCTCGCACCGCGCGCGTGCCCGAGGTGAGCGTGGAAGAGTACGTGACGGGGGAGGAGTTCACCTACGACACGGTGAGCATCGGCGGCCGACCCGCGTTCGAGAACGTCGCGCAGTATTTGCCGAAGCCGCTCGAGGCGCGAAGCGAGCAGTGGATCAGCCCCGTCATCATCACGGTGCGCGACCTGTCGCAGCCGAAGATCGAGGAGGGTACGGCGCTCGGGAGGCGGGTGCTCGGCGCGCTCGGCATGGGCGATGGTTTCACGCACATGGAGTGGTTCTACACGCCGGGCGGCGAGGCGGTGTTCGGCGAGATCGGCTGTCGGCCGGGCGGCGCGCACCTCGTCGATCAGATGAACTACACGGCGGACGTCGACCTCTTCCGCGAGTGGGCGCGCGTCTCGTGCTGGAACAGCTTCGAGGGCTCGACCCAGCGCAAATACAACTGCGGCATCGTCTTCAAGCGCGCGAAGGGCAATGGCCGCATCACGCGCATCGAGGGCCTGGGCGACTGGCTCGAGCGCTGCGGGCCGTGGGTCATGGATGAGCAGCTCTTGCGGCCCGGCACGCGGCGGCGCGACTGGAAGCAGACGCTCGTCAGCGACGGGTTCGTCATCGTGCGCCATCCCGATTGGGACGCGTGCAAGCGCATGGCCTTCCTGGCGGCGACCGACATCACGATGTACGCCGAGTGAGCGGGATGATGGAGGGACGCGTGCTCGTCGTGGGCGGCTCGGACTCGGGCGGCGGCGCCGGGATCCAGGGCGACACGAAGACCATCACGGCGCTCGAGGGCTACGCGGCGACCGCGATCACGGCGCTCACCGCGCAGAATACGCGCGGGATCTTCGGCGTCGTCGCCGTGGAGCCGAGCTTCGTCGCCAAGCAGATGGAGGTCGTGCTCGACGACCTCGGGGCCGACTGCATCAAGACCGGGATGCTGTGCTCGGCGGAGATCGTCGAGGCCGTGGTGCGCACGCTCGAGCGGCGCGCGCGCGGGATCCCGATCGTGGTCGATCCGGTGATGGTCGCGAAGGGCGGAGCGGCGCTCTTGCGTGAGGACGCGCGGTCGCTCGTGAGCCTGCGCCTCTTGCCGATCGCGTCGCTCGTGACGCCGAACGTCCCAGAGGCCGAGGCGCTGACCGGCGTCGCCGTGAAGACGGTGGACGACATGGCCGACGCGGCCGACCGCTTGCTGTTGCGCGGCGCGAGCGCCGTCCTCATCAAGGGCGGCCACCTCGAGGGCGATGTCGTGACGGATCTCTTGCGCACGGCGGACGGCGAGGAGCGGCGCTTCGTCGGACCGCGCATCGACTCGCGCCACACCCACGGCACCGGCTGTGCGCTCGCCTCGGCGATCGCGGCGGGGATCGCGCGGGGCCTGCGGCTCACCGACGCGATCGAGCGCGCGCGCGCCTACGTGGCCGCGGCCATCAGGAGCGCGCCCGGCTTCGGCTCGGGGCACGGACCGCTCGACCACGCGCACCCGATCGCCGGGCAGCGGCTCGGCTGAGCTGCGAGCGCAGCGCTCAATTGCTTGCGATGCGGCGCTGAAAAAGCGCGGCGAATTTCTGATTCGCCTTCGCCCCGCTAGCTGCACGTTCCGAGCGTGTTGCCTGGGGCGCTGCACGTCTTGCCCGAGGGGCAGTCTTGCGCGCTGAAGCAACCGGCGGCGCACACGCCCGCGGCAGTGCAGACTCGCTCTTTTCCCGCGTAGCCGAGGTTGCAGGCGGAGTGATCGAACGGCAGGCAATCGGTGCCGAGCGGCATGAGCGCGTGGCTCGCGCCGAAGTGGCCGCACACCGTGACGCCCCAGCCATCGATCGCCTTGGCGAAGCCGCATTGGCTAGGCGGCGCGCCGAAGGGAGCGCAGCTCGCGGCCGAGTCGCATTGCGGCATGCAGATGGCGGCGCCCTCTGCCGGCACGCACTCGGACGCGGGCCACGGGCACTCGCTCGGCTTGCCGCACGGCTTCGTGCAGAGCGCGTGGCGGCACATCAGGCTCTGGCAGTCGCCGTCGTCGTCGCACGGATCGAGCAGGCCAGTCGTGCCCGGCGTCATCGAACCGCCGGCGCCGCTCGTCGTCGACGTCGTTCCGGCCGCGGGGCCGCTGCCGGTCGCTGCCGCGGCGTTCGGCGCACCGCCGGCGCCGGTCGAGGCGCTCGTGGTGTTGCCGCTGCTCGCTTGCGCGCCGGGCCCGGTGCTCTCGCGGGGCGCGCACGGGCCGCACTCGCCGAACGATTCTCCGTCGGCCTCGCACGCCTTCGTGCCGGGCTCGCCGCCGTCGCAGCGGCAGAAGATGTTCTCGCCCGGATCGCAGAGCGTGAGCTCGTGGAGCTCGTCGTCGCCGGAGGCGCAGGCGTGGCAAAACGCGAGGAAGAGGCCCGCGGCCAAGCAGAGTGGCTCGCGAACGAGGCGCCTCGCGACGCCGAGCGGGGTCATGCGTCGCCGCATCCGCACTCGGCCACGGCGCGCTCGACGCAGAGCACGTCCCACTCGCTCTCGCAGCAGAACGCGTCCGCTTGGCACACGGTCGTCGCGCACAAGCTGCACTCGGCGAGGAGCGCTCCGCCGAGAGAGCACTCACCGTGCGCGCACACGGCGGGTTCTTCGCCGCCTTCGTGGACGATGTCGTCGTGGGGGGCGAGCTCGCAGCTGGCGCTCGCCGCGGTGGCCGAGACGCAGTCGTTCCATAGCGGCGCGCAGTCGCCCGGTCCGGCGGCGCTGCAGTCGTCGTACTGGCTCTGGCAGAGGGTGCACGCGGCCTCGCCCGCGGCGGGCTCGCAGCCGGCGGTCACGATCCCGTGGGCGGCGCGGCACGCCTCGAACTGGTTCTGGCACGTCGCGAAATCGCCTCCCGCGGTCGCCGTCATGCAGCCCGAGAAGCTCGACTGGCAGGTGCCGCACGCGACCTCGAGCGGCACGGCCTTGTCGGCGCTGCACTGTGCGGCGATGTCGGCACGGCGGATGAGCAGCGACTTGCAGACGCCGAGCTCGAGCTCGCACGTCGCGGCGCCGGTCGCCTGGCACTTCGAGTATCGGGCCAGACATAGCGTGCAGCCTTCGCCGTCGGCGGGCGCCGCGCACGTGTCGTCCGCGAGCGCGTGGCCCGTGCGGCACGCTTGCCACTGATCGCGGCAGCTCGCGAAATGGGACTCGACCTCGGCGGTGGACGCGCACTCGACCAAGATCTCGCGGCAAATCCCGCACGAATCGACGTCGCTGACCGCCGCGTCGCCTCGACCGAGCGCGGCCTCATCGGTGGCGCACGCGCCGAGTCCGAGCTGGCCAATGCCCAGCAGGCCAAGGCCCAGCAGGCCAAACGCCATCCTGGCGACGGCGGAGGGACGTCGATTCATCGGTCGCGCCGTAGGCACACATTGTGCCACCATGTCGGCAGGCTTGATGTCACGCGAAATCGGGCAGGTCCGGCAGGGCGGGTGGATCGGGTGCTTCGCTAGGTGTACTGCGGGCGATCCAGTGCGGCGGGAGACAGGCGCGGTGCAATCCCGTCAGGGCGGCTGGGCCTTTGGCTGGGCCGCGCCCGCGCGGAGCCGACCGAGCTCGGCCCTCGCAGCCGCGTACTCGACGAAGTTCGTGACGCCGGTGGCGATCGTCAGCTCGAAGCTACGCGCGGCTTGCTTCGCTCGACCGTGCGCCATGTGCCGCGCGCCGACGTAGTAGTGCGCCTCGCAGGCCTGCTCGAGCTGCTGTCGCCCGTCGCCGCGACGGGCGCGCCCGATGAGCACGGCTTCGCTGATCCGCCCGAGGAAAAACGCCGCGACCGGGCCAGGCCATGCGGAAGAGTCGAGGGACGCGGTGGTGCGCGCGAGCTCGAGCTTGCCGTCGCGCGCCGAGCGCTCGCGGGCGAGGTAGAGCCACAATTTGCAGTAAGGCCACTCGCTGCGAAGCTCGCACAGCCGCTCGAGAACGCCGACCGCCTCGTCGAAGCGGCCGAGATTGTAGAGCGACATGCCGTGGAGGTACGGGCCGAACCAATCCTCGGGCGCGAGCGCGGCGAGGCGTGCGGCCGGACCGAGCGCCCCCTCGTAGAGGCCAGCGCCGTAGCGTTCCGAGGCGAGAGCGCGACACGAGTCGACGCTGCCCTTCGTGCATCCGCGCTCGAGCAGCGCGCTCCTGTCGGGGGCGTCGGTTTGGCCGCCGAAGAGCGCGTTTTGCGCGGCGAGCTCGCGGCACGCTTCGCCACCGTCGCTCGCGTCGTCCAGCATGCAGGCACGGAGCAGGAGCGCGCGCCCGTGTGCGGCATCGGTCGCGACTCCACGTCCGGCGAAGTGGCGCTCGCCGAGCATGCGGCAACCGAGCGCGTCGCCGTGTCGGCATGCGGAGTCGAGGCTCGTCGCGGCGGCCGCATCGTCGGTGGTGGCCGCGGCGCTGAGACGACATGACGCGCCGTCGCCGAGCATGCAGCCGCGCGCCAGCGGTTCGTGGCGCTCGTCGCCCGGGTCGAGGTGCGCCGCGTGCTCACGGCAGCCTCGCCCGGAGCCGAGCTCGCACGCGCGAGCCAAGAGGCGCGACAACGCGACGGTCGAGGTCGCATCGCCCGCCGGCTCGAGCGCGAGATCGAGGCACGCGGCCGCGACGTCGCCATCGCATGCGTCCCGCAAGAGCACGGCGCGGCAGCCCGGAGCCATCGTCGCGCTCCCGACCGCGTGGCACGCCGACCGATCGCCCTCGCGGCAGGCGAGCTCGGCGTCGCTCGGGAGCGCCTTCTCGCTCCAGGTCTCGACCGTCAGCGTCGCGTTCAGCACGATCCCCGGGGCCAGCTTCGTCCGCGTCGCGGGCGAGAAGCGCGCCAGGCGCAGGCCCGCGTCGTCGAAACGGTCGGTCATGACGGCCGCCGCGCCGCCCGAGCCGGAGATGACGCAGATGCCGTCGCCCGACGGCTTGCCGTGGCGCGAGATCATC
>SYFR01000181.1 GCA_005800325.1 Myxococcales bacterium
GCCCGCGCGATCGACTTCGAGATGAAGCGCGGCGGCTACGACTGCGTGCACCTCGACATCTCGCACAAGCCCGCCGACTGGGTGCGCTCGCGGTTTCCGACGATCTACGAGACCTGCAAGCGCTGGGGGATCGACATGACGAGCGAGCCCATCCCCGCGGTGCCCGCGGCTCACTACATGTGCGGCGGCGTCACCACGGATTTGCACGGCCGGACCACGATCCCGGGCCTCTCGGCGGTCGGGGAGTGCGCGTTCACGGGGCTTCACGGCGCCAACCGCCTCGCGTCGAACTCGCTGCTCGAGGGGCTCGTGTTCGGGCATCGCGCGGGAGTTCGCCTGCGGGCCCTCGCGACCGAGCGGGGCACGCGCTACGCCGACGATGTGCCCGAGTGGCAGGCGCGCGACGCCGTGCCGAGCGACGAGGCGGTCGTCGTCGCGCACAACTGGGACGAGCTGCGCCGCACCATGTGGAACTACGTCGGCATCGTCCGCTCCGACTCGCGCTTGCGCCGCGCAGCGAGCCGCATCGCGCTCTTGCAGGACGAGATCCGCGAATATTACTGGAAGCACCTCGTGACTCGCGATCTCCTCGAGCTGCGCAACATCGCCACGGTCGCCGAGCTCATCGTCGCCTGCGCCGCCGCGCGCAGAGAGAGCCGCGGACTGCACCACACCATCGACTATCCCGACCGGGACGCGCGCTGCCTCGCCGACACCGTGGTCAAGCGTGGCGTCGCGGCGCAGCTGCGCGCTTCGACGGTCTAGCGCGGCGAGCACGGCGCGCGGGACGCAACAACTTCTAGCGGACTCAGGGAAAGCGGGGCGACGAGACCACCACCATGTTCGGCCCGCCCGCCCTTCCATCGCAGCCGCCGCCTCCGAAAGAGGCGGACACGTCGCGCCCCATGTCGTTCTTCGGCGCGGCGCTCTGGGTCACGCTCGCCACCCTCGCGTTCATGTGGCTCGCGGCGCTGCTCGTCTCGATCCGCGAGGCGACGATGACCGATCACGTCGTGCTCGTCGTCGCGCAGGGCTGCGCTTACCTGCTCGTGCTCTTCGGGATCCTGCGCGTGCACGCGCCCGAGCAGTCGATCCGCGAAGTCGTCGGACTGCGCGCCACCCACCCCGGGTTTTATCCGCTCTCGTTCGTGCTCGGCGCGGCGTCGGCGGTGCCCGCGACGTGGCTCTTGATGCGCATCGAGCAGCGCTTTCCGAGCGACGCGGCGCGGGCGCACGAGTTCAGCGAGCTCTTCTACGAGGCGAGCATGGGGCGGCGCGTCGCCATGGCCGTCGCCATCGTGGTCGTCGGCCCGATCGTCGAAGAGCTGCTCTTCCGCGGCGCGATCTTCGGTCCGCTCGCGCGCCGCCAGCGAGCGGGCGCGGTGGTCGCGATGACCGCGGTCTACTTCGCCTTCGTGCACCCCGAGCCGCGCAGCATGCCGCCCATCTTTCTCGTGGGGCTCTTGCTCGGGTTCATGCGCGCGGCCAGCGGCTCACTCGTCCCGGCGATCCTCTTGCACGCGGGCTTCAACTTCGTACCGTTCATCGAGTTATTCGGGGCTCCCGAGCCTGCGCGCAATGGCGAAGATGAGGCGATCCCCGCGGCGGTCTTGTTCGCGGGGACGGCCGTGACCGCGGTGGCGCTCGCGGCGTCTGTGCTGCTCGCGAACAAGAGCAGCGTGGCGCAAGCTGCGCGGCAGCGCGAAGAGCGCGACCCGCGCGGCGATGACGAGCGGTGACCGCCTCCGGTCTCGGGCGCCGCTGCCTCTCGGGCGACCCGCGCGGCGATGACGAGCGGTGACCGCCTCCTGTCTCCGGCGCCGTCGTCGCGACGCGTCGGACTATAGTGCGAGGATGATCGCAAGCTCGGTCGAGCTCCGCTGCTTTCACCGCTGCGACGGCGTGCGCTTCGCCGTCACCGAGCCCGTCTACCGCTGCCCGCGCTGCCGCGGGTTGCTCGACGTCGTGCACGATGTCGATGCCCTTCGGAGCGTGTCCGGCGACGAGTGGAAGCTGCGATTCGCGGCGCGCGCGGGCGGGCCCCACATCGGAGAGCGGGGGCCGAAGGCGCTGCGCTCGGGCGTGTGGGATCGCCGCGAGTGGGTGATGCCCGGCCTTCGGGACGAGCACATCGTGTCGATGGGCGAGGGCCGCTCGCACCTCACGCTGGCCGAGCGACACGGCGCGAGCATCGGCGTACCCGAGCTCTACGTGAAGCAGTGCGGCGCGAGCCCGACCGGTTCGTTCAAAGATCTCGGCATGACGGTGCTCGTGAGCGTCGTGAAAGAGGCCGTGGCGGAGGGCAGGCCCATCCGCGCGCTCGCCTGCGCCTCGACCGGCGACACCTCGGCGGCGCTCGCCGCGTACGGTGCGCTCGCGGGGCTACCGGTCGTCGTGCTGCTTCCGCGCGGCAAGATCTCCACAGCGCAGCTCGTGCAGCCGCTCGCCTCGGGCGCGAAGGTGCTGGCGCTCGACACCGATTTCGACGGCTGCATGCAGCTCGTCGACGCGCTCGCCGAGGACGGGAGCGTCTACCTCGCCAACTCGATGAACGCCCTCCGGCTCGAGGGGCAAAAGACGGTGGCCTTCGAGCTCGCGCAAGACTTCGCCTACGAGGTGCCCGACTTCATCGCGCTCCCGAGCGGCAACCTCGGCAACGGCTACGCGATGTACCTCGGGCTTCGCCTGATGCTCGAGCTCGGCCTCATCGCGCGCATGCCGCGGCTCGTGCTCGCGCAGGCCGCGCGCGCGAACCCCCTCTACCGCGCGTTCAGAGAGGGCGCCGCCACGGTCACGCCGATCACGGCCGAGCCCACGCTCGCGAGCGCCATCCGCATCGGCAACCCGGTGAGCGCGCCGCGGGCGCTGAGGGCCCTCGAAGAGACGAGCGGCATCGTCGAGCAGGCGTCGGAAGAGGAGCTCGCCGACGCGGCCGCGCGCGCCGATCGCACCGGGCTCAGCGTGTGCCCGCACACGGCCGTGGCCCTCGCGGCGGTCGAGAAGCTGGCCAAGGGCGGCACCATCGAGCGGCACCACCGCGTCGTCGTCGTGTCGACCGCGAACGCCCTCAAGTTCACCGACTTCAAGGTGCGCTATCACGAGCGCACGCTCGACGGCGTGCGGTGCGAGCGCGCGAACGCGCCCATCGAGCTCCCCGCCACGCTCGATGCGGTGCGCGCGGCCCTCGACTGACGAGCAACGGCGCCCGCGACTGAGCCGCCCGGCGCCCGCGACCGGTCTGCGCGCCGAGTGTAGTCAGTTGACTACATAATGCGCCGTACACGCCGCCGGCGACCTGAGCCGCCCGCTGCCCGCGACCGGTCTGCGCGCCGAGTGCAGTCACTTGACTACAGTCGCCCTCGGGGAGCTCGTCGGGGGCGGCGCTACGCTGCGCGCGGCAGCTCGTCGCCGCGGGCGGCGTCCGCGCGCAGCTGTCGGCGGCGGTCGCGCCACGAGATCGCGCCCGGCAGCACGACGACGGCGGCGACGAGGCAGGTCAGCTCGCCCAGCACCGCCGCGACACCGAGGC
>SYFR01000182.1 GCA_005800325.1 Myxococcales bacterium
GGCGCGCGAGGTGCCGGAGCCCGCGCTTGAGGCGCTCGAGGTGCCGGAGCCCGCGCCTGAGGCGCCTCCGGCCCGTGGTGGGCGTCGAGGGTTTGCGCCGATGGTCTCATGCTCGGCATGCGGCGCCGAGCTCGACTCGCTGCGCGCGGGCCACGTCGCGATCTTCGCGGCGCGCGTGCATTATTTCTGCGACTACGAGGGCTGTCGTGCGCGGTTCGTCGCCGAGAGCCGCCTCGCCGCGGACCCTTGCTCCACCGACGTCCGCGAGCGAGCGCTCGGCCCCGTGCTCGGCGTACGCGCCGCGCCCGCCGACCTCGGAAACGAAACGACCCGCGACGGCGCAGAGCACGACGTCCTCGGCTCCGGCGCGCCCGGCGAGCTCTTCGAGCCGATCGTCGATCGCGTCCTCGTGGATGCGCCGCGCGCGGTGGACGGCAGCGCGCGAGGTGAGCTCGGGCTCCTCCTCGGCGCCGCTTCGCTCGTCGCCGGCGTGCTCGCGATGGCGCTCGAGTTCGCGCCTGCGTCGCGCCTCGTCGCGGTGTCACGGGCGGCGCTCGTCCTCGTCGGAGCGACTGCGCTCGTGGGCAAGCTGTACGGCAGCGAGAGCGACCCCTCCCGCCCGCGGAGGTGGGCGCTCGTCCTTGGCCCGTGCCTCGCCGCAGGGCTCGCGCTCACTGGCGCGATGGCCTCGGACCTGCGTGCGGGAGCGGCGGCGATCTTCGTCTCGGCGACCCTGATCGCGGTTCTCGCGGCCGAGGCGTGGCTGTTCGCCACGGCGTCGCTCGCCAGCGAAGCGGAGCGGCACCGCATGCGCGAAGTCCTGGACGGCGGGCTCCTGGGCATGAGCTGGATCACGCCGCGGAATCGGCCGCCGAGCGCGCGCGCGGCTCAAGGCGATCTCGTCACGGTCGAGCGCGACGAGGTCGTCCCGGTCGATGTCGAGCTGCTCGAAGGCGAGGTCGAGGTGCGGCCATGGCCTTGGCCGGACACGGCCCATCCGGTTCGCCGGCGTGCGGGCGACGTCGTCGTGGCGGGCACGCGCGTCGTCGCGCCCGAGCTGCGTGGTCGCGTGCTCGCGGTCGGCGACGATCGGGCGTTCGCGCGAGCGACGATCGCCGCGGCAGGGCGGCCGGACGTTCACTCCGAGGTCGCCGTCCTCGCGCGCGGGCTCGCGGAGCGCGGTGCACCTGCGCTCGGCGTGCTGGCAGGCGTCCTTCATGCCGTGACCGCGCACGACGCGCTCGCATCTGCTGCCGTCGCCTGTGAGGTGTACGCCTCGATGGCCAACGTCGGCGTCGGCGGCCTCGCGGCGCTCGCCGTCGCCGCGGGGGTTCGCGAGGCGACGAACCGCGGGATTTCCTACGCGAGCGGAGCGGCGTGGGATCGCTCTGCCAAGGCGACCGTTGCGCTGTTTTGCGCGCGCGGGACACTCGTTCGCGGGGAGCCGGACCTCGTGGAGGTCGTCGTGCTCCCGCGCGGCGCCGACGGGCTCGCCCGTTCGGTGCGAGCCGCCGATGACGTCGTCGCCCTCGCTGCCGCCGTGCTCGCGCTCGAGCGCACTCCGAGCGCCCAGGCCGTGCGCCGCGCCGCCCGGCTCCGCGGCGTCGAGCTCGAGCCCGTCCGCAACAAGAAGTGCGAGGACGCCCGCGGGATCACGGCGCAGCTCGGCTCGGGCGAAGAAGTATGCGTCGGCAGTCGCGCCTTCTTGATGGAACAGCGCATCAGCGTCGCCGGAGCCGAGGGCGCCGCCTCCGAGCTCGAGTCGACCGGCCGCTCCGTTCTTCTCGTCGCGCGGGCGGGGCGCGTCGTCGGGCTCTGCGCGCTTCAGGACGGCCTGCGGGGCGGCGCGCGTGCGGCGGTTCAGCACCTGCTCGACACCCACATCGAGCCCGTGCTCATGTCGGCGGACACGCGCGAGACGTGCGAGGCGCTCGGTCGCGCGCTCGACATCGATCACCTCCGCGCCGACGTCCACGAGCACGAAGCCAAGGAGACCGTCGAGCGCATCCGCGAGACCGGCGCCGTGACCGCGGTCATTGGCCACGTCCCGGCCGACGACGCGGCGCTCGCGGCCGGCAGCGTCTCGATCGCGCTCGCAGCGGCGGGGCGGGCACGCGATGACCTCGGTGTGCTGCTCGCCGGCGACGACCCGCGTGACGCCGCGCTGGCGCTGGCGCTGGCCCAAGGCGCGCGCCGTCGGGCGCTCACCGTGGTCGGCCTCGTGCTCGTGCCGACGCTGTTCGGCGCCGTCGTCGCGGTGCTCGGCCTCTTGCCGCCCGAGTACGCGCCGCTCGCGCACTTCGTCGGCCTGCTCGCTGCGCTGCGGCAGCTTCGCGGGTAGTGCCGGCCGAGCCGCGGCGAGTCGACGCGGGCGGTCCCCCCGAGCCCCGGCCCGCGACTTCGACAAGTGTCCGTTTCGACCGCTGCCTCCGTTTCGATAAGTGCCTCCGTAGCGAACTTGGCCCGCGCGCACGCCGCGTGGCAGGTGCCTCGCATGCGCGCGGTCGTCGCCACGGTGCTCTCGTTGTTCCTCGCCGGGTGTTTTTTCGCCGGGCCCGACCCCGAGGCGCAGAAGCGAGCCCAGGCCGAGCACGATCTGGCGCTCGACGCCTTTCAGCGCAGCAGCCTGCGCGAGGCCCTCGCGCACGTGAAGAAGGCGCTCGACCACGACGCGGACAACGCGGACGCCGCGTACCTCGGCGCCACCATCCTGCTCGTGTTTTGCGCCGAGGACGCGAGCTCGCCGGACTGTCGCTTCCCCGAGGCCGAGCAGCTCGCGCGCCAGGCGCTCGCGGCCCAGCCCGAGATGCGCGACGCCAGGAACCTCCTCGCGGTCGTGCTCGTGCATCGCGGCGAGGTCACCGAGGCGATCGCCCTCCTCGAGCCCCTGACCCAGGACATGTTGTACCGGTCGCCCGAGAAGTCGTGGGGCAACCTCGGGTGGGCGTATCTCGAGGCCGGGCGCACGGACGCGGCCATCGGCGCGCTCGAGCGCTCGGTGGCCGCCCAGCCCCTGTTCTGCGTCGGCCACTACCGGCTCGGTCTCGCCTTCGAGAAAAAAGGGGAGCTGACCGCTGCGCGTCAGGCCTTGAGCCGCGCGCTGGGCATCAAGGAGGGCGGATGCGATCGTCTCCAAGATGCCCTCCTCGCGCGCGCGCGGATTCAGAAGTCGCTCGGCGCGGGCGACGAGTCCCGCAAGGACCTCGAGCAGTGCCGCGACCTGGCGAGCGCAAGCACGGTCGGCCGCTCGTGCGCTGCGGCCCTCGTGAACTGAGCTCACCGAGCTAATAGATATCCATCGGTTAGCCGAGTTGCCCCCGCTTTTCGCGACGGGCGCAGGCGAGCGGGCTTGCGGCCGGCGCCGATGGATGGCCATATCCGCGCGCCACGCCGGCGGTGCGGAATTCCTGCGGGGATCCGCGTGCTGCACCGGCCTGTCTCCTACACGAGCGCGCGATGCACCCCTTGGGCACCTACCTTCGACGTGCGCGGACGGCGCGCGGGATGAGCGTTGGCGAGATCGCCCGCGCCACCCGCATCCCCTCCACGTCGATCGAGCGCATCGAGGCCGGGCAGTTCGACGACCTCCCGGGGGAGGTGTTCGCGCGCGGATTTCTACGTGCCTACGCGAACAGCGTGGGGCTTCACGCCGACGAGGTGCTCGCCCGCTACACCGCGAGCCGCCGCGCCGTCTCCATCGAGCCCCTCCCCATCGCGACCGCGGTGACGCGCAGCGCCGGTCCGCGCTTCGGCGTCGCCATCGCCTTCGTGCTGCTGCTCTTGCTGTTCACCCTCGCCTTGAGCGTGGTCTTGCGGCCGCGCGGGTACGACCGCCCCGCCGAGCTCTCCGAGCGAAGCCTTAGCTCGGCCGTCGCGATTTCGCGCGCCTGAGCCGATGGCGCGTGGCGCTCGCCTCGCGGTCCAGCGGCTCGACACGCGAGCGCTCGTGTGCGGGCGCCACCCCCTCGGCGAGGCGGATCTCATCGTGCGCCTCTTCACCGAAGAGGGCGGCATGGTCAGCGTCGTGGCGCGCGGGGCGCGGCGGGCGTCGCGAAGGTTTGCCTCCCTCGAGCCGATGCACTCGCTCACGGTGCGGGTCGAGCTCCCGAGCGTGCGGGAGCTCGGCAACCTCGTCGAAGCCAGCGTCGACCGCCCGCGCCTCGGGATCATGGCCTCCCTCGCCACCCTCGACGCCGCCGGGCATGCGCTCCGGTGGGTTCGGGACGCAGCCGCCCCGCGGGCCCGGGAGCCCATGATGTGGCGCGAGTTGAACGAGCTGCTCGACGCGCTCGACGGCATCCCGGCGGTGCTCGAGCGTGGCGTGGGCGGCGCGACCTCGCTCCTCGTCGCGTTCGGCATGCGCTTGCTCGTGCTCGGCGGCTGGGCGCTCGAGCTCGATCGGTGCGTCCGCTGCGGCAAGCCGTGCCCCACCGACGCCCGCGTCGTCGTGCACATCGCGGCCGGCGGCGTCGTGTGTCGGGCGTGCGACGGCAGCGCGGCGACGTCAGGAGCGAGCCCCCAACGTCACGTGGTGCTCCGCGGCGAGGAGCGACGCTGGCTCGTGGCCTGCGCGTGCGGCGAGGAGTTCCCCACCGCCGGCCCGCGCGCCTTCGACGTAGGGCTCGCGCTCATCGACGAGGCGCTGCGCCTTCACAGCCGCGGAGACGCGACGTGAACCGCGCATTCACGAGGGGCCGCGCGTGACTTTCGGACCCGCCACTCCCATCACGGTGCTCACCGTCGGCGAGCTCATGTGGGACATCCTCGTCGAGCCGCCCGGCACGCTCGAGCACGGCGAGCGGCTGCGGCGTGTGCCCGGCGGCGCCGCCGCGAACGTGGCCCGCGCGCTCGCCAAGCACCGCATGAGCGTGGCGGTCCTGGGCGTCGTGTCGAGCGATCCCCTCGGACGGGCGCTCGTGGGCGCGCTCTCCCGCGCGGGCATCGACGTCTCGCTCGTGTCGGAAGCGGACGGGCGCATGGGCCTCGTGTTCTTCGACCTGATTCAACGTGAGCGGTGCGTCGCCTACCGACCCTCCGCCGTGCTCCCTTCGCTCGTCGCGCTCCCCGCGGGGTGGCTCGATGCCCGCCACCGGCCCACCGTCTTGCACATCGCCGCGCTTACCGCCGACGTGCCCTCGCTCGTCGCGCTCACGGCGCTCGCGTCGGAAGCACGCACACGGGGAGCGTGGGTCGTCGTCGACTTGAACGCGCGGCCGCGCGCCTTCGAGCCTTCCGCGGAGAAGCCGGCTCTCCCGATCCAGGCCCTCACGCCGTTGCTCGCGGTCGCGGACGTCGTGAAGGGAAGCGCGGGCGACGTCGGGCTCGTGGAACGAGCGACCGGGGCCAGCCTCGAGGGCGCGGTGCGTCACGCGGGGGACGCGGCGTTCATCGTCACGCGAGCCAGCGCGCCCAGCTCCGCGTGCGGCCCCTTCGGCAGCATGGAGCTCCCGGTCGCGGCGCAGATCCCCGTGCGCTCGATGGGCGCCGGCGATGCGTTCGCCGCCGGGCTCGTGAGCGTGCTCTCGTCCGCGCGCAAGAGCGAAGCCCCGCACGCTTCGCTTTGGCACCGCGCCCTCGCCGAGGCTCACGCCTGGGCCGCGCGCCACGTCACGACGCCGGTCTCGTGAGCCTCAGCTGCGCGCCGCGTCCGACGCCGGTCTCGTGAGCCTCAGCTGCGCGCCGCGTAGCGTCGCTCGACGCGCCCGCTCGCACAGAGCTCGAGGTACGGCCTTCCTGGCGCCTCCGCCGGCCACGCGAAGCTCCCGGTGTTCGCGTACGTGTCCGTGAGCACCTCGCGGTGCGTGTGGCCGAAGACGACGTAGCGTGCGCCCGCGGTCGCGACGAGCTGGCGAGCCGCCGCCGCGAGCCGCTCCACGACGGTGCCGCGGTAGCGGTCGTGGCCGTTCACCCAGCTCGCGACGAGCAGCGTCGCACCGAGCGCGAGCGAGCCGACCGCCATCGAGCGTGCACCGCCCCCGTCCCCGCCCTCGCCGTCGCCGCGCTCTCCGTCGCCGAGTCCCCGCGCGCCGCGCCCCATCGTGAGGCCCAGCCCGACGAGTCCGGCGCCCACGGCCACGGTCGCGACGACGCGATCGAGATAGAGCCGCGCGAAGGTGTCGCTGAAGCTCTCGAGCGTCGAGGGCGCACGCGCACCGAGCACCGCCTCGACGCACGCGCGCGGAACCCCCGCGTCCTCCGCGAACTGCGCCATGCGCTCCTCGCCGAGACCTCGCTCTTCGAGGCCCCGATAGAAGGGCCCCGCCTTGTGGAGCGCGCCGAACGCCGCGCGAAAGTACTGCAGCACGACCCCAGGAGCGCGCGGTCCGTACCAGCGAAACGCGGACAGAAACAGATTGAGCGGCGTGCCGTCGTTGGCTTGCAAGTAGCGGTGCGCGTTCGTCGGGTGGATGAACTCCGCGCTGAAATGCACGCCGAGCGGCCGCGCGCCGACGACGAGCGGGTGCCCGGGGGCGTTGTCCGGATCGTAGAGGTGTCCGTGCTCGACGTGGACGCCGTCTCGCCGCAGAAACCACGGGCCGACGGTGAGGCGTGCCCGCGCGTCGCCGTGCAGGTCGAGTAGCTCCGCGAGCTCCGCTTCGGCGCCCGCGGCCCCGAGCTCCGCGTCGTGATTGCCCGCGAGCAGCGACAGCTCGCCTTCCTGTTCGACGAAGCTGCCGAGCGCACTCCTCAGCTCGGGATGCGCCCCGAACACGTC
Organism: Myxococcales bacterium; assembly: GCA_005800325.1. GTDB lineage: Bacteria > Myxococcota_A > Polyangia > Polyangiales > Polyangiaceae > SYFR01. Next base: position 6,716 of record SYFR01000182.1, read on the forward strand.
GGCGATGGCCTGGCCTCGCGCGGCGTTTGGCTGGTCCGTCGCGAGATCGAAGAAATCTCCCGCGACGATGAGCCGCTGCCCGGCGCACTCCTCGGCAACCAAGCGCGAGAAATCCGCGCAGAGCTCCCGCGACGACGAGCGCCCGAGGTGCAGATCGCCGACGACGAACGTCCGCCGCTCGCTCATCGTCCGTCTCGTGCGCGCCTTCGCCCCCCGGCCGCGCTCACGCCGCGTCGGGAGCCACGATCTTGCCGGCGAGGGCGCTCGCGGCGACGACCAGCGGGCTCGCCAGGTACACGTGGCCGGGCCCGCTTCGCCCCGGAAAATTGCGGTTGATTGCGCTCACGGTCACCTCTTCCGCGGTGAACGAGACGCCCGGTCCGGCCTTGATGCACGCGCCGCACGACGGGTCGACGAGCTGTACGCCCATCTCCTCGAAGAGCGCCACGTAGCCCTTCGCGATCGCGTAGTCGCGGATCTCCTGCGAGCCGAACTGGATGTAGAGCTGCACGCCGTCGGCGATCTTTTTTCCTTGGCTCTTCGCCCGCGAGAGCACGCTCGCGTACATGTCCATGTCGGCCTTCTTGCCGCCGGTGCACGAGCCGCCGTACGCGATGTCGATCTTCACCTCGCCTTGCTTCGCCTCGAGCTCGCGCAGCGGCACGCCGTTGCGCGGATCGCCGGGCGTCGCCACCATCGGCTCGATCTCGCCGAGCTCGACGTCGAAGCTGTAGGCGTAGCTCGCGCCCGGATCGGCGCGCACGATGCGGCGCCGCACCGCATCTTTGTCGAGCCCGCGGCGCTCCGCGAGGTAGCTCACGACCACCTCGTCCGCCTCGATGATCCCGGTGAAGCCGCCGGCCTCGACCGCCATGTTCGTCAACGTGGAGCGCTCGTCGAGCGGGAGGCTCGCGGTGCCGGGCCCCGCAAACTCGAGCACCTTGCCGATCCCCTCGCCGCCCCGCCAGAACGGCTGCGACAAGAGGTGCAGCATCACGTCCTTCGCGGTCACGCCCGGCCGGAGCGCGCCCGTGAGCACGAACCTCACCGACTCGGGCACCGCGAGGCGCACGTCGCGCGTGTACCAGGCGTTCGCCATGTCGGTGGCGCCGACGCCGAACGCGAAGCACCCGAGCGAGCCGGCCATGCAGGTGTGCGAGTCGGTGCCGATGACGAGCTGCCCGGGCAGGGCGAGCTCCTCGATCACCTTGTTGTGACAGATCGCCTCCGAGCCCACGGTCTTCCCGTCGCGCTCCACCTCGCCGTAGAGCTTGATCCCCTGCCGCTTGGTGAAGCCCTCTTGCACCGTCTTGAGCTCGGCGGCCTGCTCCTTGAGGCCCATCTCGACGTGCTTCTTCGGCATCACGAGGTCGAGGAACGTCAGGTGGTCGCGGAAGGCGAAGACGCTCTCGGGCTCGGTCACGCGCGCCTCCTTGCCGAGCGCGGCGACGAACAGCGACTCGGCCATCGGCGTCACGTATTCATGGCTGAAGCGCACGTCGGTGCGGACGAACAGCGAGTCCTTCGGCGCGACGGCAGGGACCCCGACTCGCTCACTCGCCGCATCGACGATCGCGTGGGCGGCGATGATCTTCTCGCACAGCGTCATCGGACGCTCGCTCGTGGTCACGGGCGGCGGGCTCACCTCTCCGTTGAGGCGCGCCTTGTTGTATTGAAACAGGCCCCCGTACTCGACCACGTCCGCGCTGATGCGGTCGAGGCCGCGCGTGAACTCGGCGATCGGCAGCTCTTCCCCGCGCGCGATGCGGTCGAGCACCGAGAAGTCGGTCGTCGTGAGAAGCCCGATATTCTGGCAGTTCTGCCCGTAGATCTTCTCGACGCTGCGCGCCACGACGAGCTGAATGCCGGCCTCTCGCTCCGAGTAGGGGGCGGTCTCGCGCGAGCTACCGCAACCTTTGCTGCGACCGCTGACGATGACTCCGAAGCCGCCGCCCTTGATCGCGTCGCGCTCGACCTTGCCGCCGCGCAGCCCGACCAGGCAATAGCGGGCGAGGGTCTCGTCGTAGTAGTAGCAGACCCACCCGGGCGTCAGCTCGTCGGTCGAGATGTTGTCGACGAGCGCGTCCGGGTCGGGCCGGCTCGTGAGCTCCTTTCCTTCGAGCTGCTGCTCGAACGGCACGAGATCTTTCGTGACCCAGAGGGTGCGACCGCTGATCTTGACGGCGGTCCGGCGCGGGATCGGCATGCTCGCGAACTAGCGCATCGACGTGCCCGCGGAAAGCACCCCTCGGCCCGAAAAGGGCCCATCTGCGTCGTGTACGCGGCGCTTCGCGCCTTGCGTGACCTCGGGACGCGAGCGTTGCTCGCCTCCCTCCGGTAAGCCTTCATAGCGAAGGTACTCACGCACGAGAGTCTCACGATCCTGCACATCTTGACGTGGGCCGGATGGACTCATGTTGGCGCCACCATGAGAGATTTGACGAGCGGTGGGGTTTCGCTGGAGTCGGAGTTTGCGGGAGCTGAGTTAGGGGATACGAGGAGGTCGCGACGCC
>SYFR01000183.1 GCA_005800325.1 Myxococcales bacterium
AGTTGTCGAGCAGCACCTTCGCGATGGGCGCCAGGCAGTTCGTCGTGCACGAGCCATTGGAGACGACGTGGTGCTTCTTGCCGTCGTACTTGTCGTCGTTGCAGCCGACGACGATCGTGAGATCGTCGCCCTTGGCCGGCGCGCTCACGATCACCTTCTTCGCGCCCGCGTCGAGGTGCTTGGCCGCGGCCTCGCGTGAGGTGAAGAGCCCGGTGCACTCGAGGACGATGTCGACCCCGAGCTCCTTCCACGGCAGCTTGCCCGGGTCCTTCTCGGCGGTGACGCGGATCTTCTTGTCGCCGACGACGATCTGCCCGTCCGCGACGGTGACGTCCTTGCCGAAGGTGCGGTGCACCGAATCGTATTTGAGCAAGTGCGCCAGCGTCTTCGGATCCGTGAGATCGTTGATCGCGACGAGCTCGACATCGCCGACTCCACGCTCGAAGAGCGCGCGCGTAATGCAGCGTCCAATTCGTCCGAATCCGTTGATCGCAATCTTCACGGCCATCGAAATACTCCTTGCCTGGTAGGCGTCCTCGGGGAGGCCTCGGTACTCATGCGCCGGAGGCCGGTCAAGACCCGGAGCGGGATGCCGCGAGAATTCGTCGCACGAGCGCGCCGCTATCCACGCTAGCCCGGCGTGCGTATTCGGCGACCGGGCCAGCCAAGAGCGGTCGAAGCTTCGCGGCGGGGCGCGGCCTCAGGCGTGGGCCCCGAGCGCCCGAAATCGGGCATAGCGATGGTCCGCGAGCGCCTCCGCGCCGAGTCCGCCGAGCTCGTCGAGAGCCCTCGCGATCGCGTCGCCGAGCAGCGCCGCCGCAGCGTCGTGGTCCTGGTGCGCGCCGCCGGGGGGCTCGTCCACGACGCAATCCACGACGCCTAGCTCCACGAGATCCGCCGAGGTCAGCTTCAGCTGTGCGGCGGCCTCATCGACGCGCGCGCCGTCTTTCCAGAGGATCGCTGCGCACCCCTCCGGGCTGATGACCGAGTAGCAGCCGAACTCGAGCACGAGCACCTGGTTGGCGACCCCGAGCGCGAGCGCTCCGCCCGAGCCGCCCTCTCCGATGATGCTCGCGACGATCGGCACGCGCGCGCGCGCCATCGACTGAATCGACGCGCCGATGGCCTCGCTCTGCCCGCGCTCTTCTGCCCCGAGGCCCGGATATGCGCCCGGCGTGTCGATGAACGTGAGCACCGGAAGCCCGAAGCGATCGGCGAGCTCGAACATGCGACTCGCCTTTCGGTAGCCCTCCGGGTTCGGCATCCCGAAGTTGCGCTTCACGTTGTCCTTCGTGCCGCGCCCCTTCTGGTGGCCGACGACCACGACGCTCCGGCCGCGAAACTTGCCGAGCCCTGCGACGATGGACGCGTCGTCGGCGAAGCGGCGGTCGCCCCGGAGCTCGACCCAATCCGTGAGCATGCGGGCGACGTAGTCGAGGGTGTAGGGGCGGTTCGCGTGGCGCGACAGCTGGACCTTCTGCATCGGCGAGAGCGTCGCAAACAGCTCGCGCGCCGCACGCACCACCTCCGCGCGCAGCTCGGCGAGCTCGCGTGAGCCACCAGTGTCCGCGCCACCAGCGGCCCCGCTGCCAAGCGCCACCTCGAGCTCGCGGACACGCTCGAGCAGCTCGACGACGGGCTTCTCGAAGGGCAGAACGAGCGACGCCACCGCTCGCATTTAGCACAGTGCCCGGCGAGCGAAAGCTACCGCAGGGCCCGGCCCGTCGACTCGCTACCAATGTCCGCGAACCCGTGCGCCGGCGGCAGCAACCCCGGCACCACGACCGACGGCCTCAGCCGCACCACGTTGAAGACGCGCAGCTCCTGCTCTTTGCCGCGCAGCTTCACCGGCGCGAGCTCCTCGACCTCGAAGCGCCCGTCGAGCCTGGCGCGCGTCGCCTCGCTCACGATGATCTGGCCCGCGGCGGCGGTCGCACAGAGCCGCGCCGAGGTGTTCGCGACGTCGCCGATGACCGTGTAGCTCAGCGCGCGCTTGGTCCCGATGTAGCCCGCGACGACCGGGCCGGTGTGCACCGCCGTTCCGACGCCGAGCGGCTCTAGGCCACGCGCCACCCGCTCGCGGTTGAACCTCGCGAGCACCTCGAGCTGCTCGAGCGAGCACTCGACGGCGCGCAACGGATCGTCGGCGTGCGACACGGGCGCGCCCCAGACGGCCATGATGCCGTCGCCCATGAATTTGTCGAGCGTGCCTTCGTACTTGAAGATGACGTCGACCATGTCCTCGAAGTACCCGTTCAGCATCTCGACGAGCTCTTCCGGGCTCGAATACTCGCTCATGCGCGTGAAGCCGCGGATGTCGCTGTTGTAGACGCTGCACTCGGCGCGCTGCCCGCCCGGGTTCACGTCGACCTGGTGGTTGATCACCTGCTCGGCGACGTTCGGCGACACGAAGCGGCTCAGCTGATCCTTGGTCCGGCCGAGGATGTTGATCTCGAGGAACATCGCAGCTTGATTCGCGACCGAGCTGACGAGCTCGAGATCCTTCGCCTGAAACTGCGCGAGCGACTGCGAGTCGAGCCACAACACGCCGAACAGCGTCTCGTTGTGGAGCATCGGGCACACGATGGCCGAGTGGATCTGGTTCAAGATCATGCTCTTGCCCTTCGACGCCGCGAAATCCATCGCCGCGTCGTGCGTGAGCACCGCCTTCCGCTCGGCCACGACCTTCTTCAGGATCGTCGTCGACACGCTGATGGCGCCCGAGCCGCCGTCGGCGCGGTGGGTCGCCATCGGCTTCATCTCGCCGTCGCGATCCTGCAAAAAAATGACGCCGCGCTGCGCGTGCGTGAACCGAAACATGCTGCGCAAGATCTTCTCGAGCAGGGTCGCGGTGTCCTTCTCGAACGCGATGTCGCGCGTGAGCTCGTAGGAGAGGCGCAGTCGCTCGTAATCGGCGCGCAGCTGCTGCGGGCTCGCGGCGATCTCGTCATAGGGGCGAAAATCGCGCTCGGTCGCGGTGAACTCGGCGCCGATGGGGCGAGCGGCGTCGTCCGCGTCGACGTTGGTCTTGCCGGTCGGCATCGCCGGCAGGAACGCCGTGTGGAAGGTGCGCATCGCAGCGCGCGGCGGCGGCTCCAGCGGCGCGCCAGGCGGACGCTGCGGCTGCGATGGCCTCGCCCCGGACACCGCGCCGGGCGGCCCACCCGGGTATTGCGCACCCTGGGCTGCGGCACCCGCGCGAGCGTACGGAGACATGCCCTGCGCCGAAGGGTGCCCCGCTACACTGGCCGACGCCGCCGCGGGCGTCAGGTCCGAGAAGCCAGCGGGGAACTTCACGGGCGGCATCGCGCCCGAGTGGAATGCCTGCCCCGGATGCACCTGCCCCGGATGCACCTGCCCCGGATGCACCTGCCCCGGATGCACCTGCCCCGGATGCAC
>SYFR01000184.1 GCA_005800325.1 Myxococcales bacterium
CCTCGAGGCCATGCAAGAGCGCCAGGTGACCCTCGGCGAAGTGAGCTATCCCTTGCCGCGCCCGTTCATCGTGATGGCGACGCAGAACCCCAGCGAGCAAGAGGGCACCTACCGCCTGCCCGAAGCGCAGGTCGATCGCTTCATGATGATGGTGCGCGTCGGCTACCCGACCCGCGAAGAAGAGCGCGAGATCATCGAGCGCAGCGTGAGCCCGTTCACGGCCACCGGGAAAAAATGCGTCGACCTCGAGGCCATCGCGCGCGCCGCCAAGGCGACGAGCGACGTCTACATCGACGACCGCGTGAAGAGCTACATCGTCGACGTGGTGTTCGCGACGCGCGAGCCGAAGCAGCGGGGCCTCGGCGAGCTCGCGGGCCTCGTCGAGCTCGGCGCGAGTCCGCGCGCATCGATCGCCCTCGCGCACGCGGCCAGGGCGCACGCCTTCCTCAAGCATCGGGGCTACGTGACGCCCGAGGACGTGAAGGCGATCGGCCCGGACGTCCTGCGCCACCGCGTCGTCTTGACCTACGAGGCCGAGGCGGAAGAGATCACCGCCGAGGACGTCGTGCGTCGCGTGTTCGAAGTCGTCGAGGTGCCGTGACGTGATCCCCGAGGAGCTGTTGCGACAGCTTCGGGGCATCGAGCTCCGCACGCAGCGACTCGCCGACGAGCAGCTCGCCGGGTCGTACCACTCCGTCTTCAAGGGCCAGGGGGTGAGCTTTCGCGAGGTGCGCGGCTACACGGCCGGCGACGACGTGCGCTTCCTCGACTGGAACGTGTCGGCGCGCATGGGCGAGCCGTACGTGAAGCTCTTCACCGAGGAGCGCGAGATGACCGTGATGCTGGTCGTCGACGGCTCGGCGAGCGGCCAGTTCGGCACCGCGCGCGCCACGAAGGCTCGGCTCGCGGCCGAGGTCGGTGCCCTCTGCGCCTTCTCGGCGATCAAGAACAACGACAACGTCGGGCTCATCCTCGGCACCGATCTCATCGAGAAGCTCGTGCCGCCCAAGAAGGGCCAGAAGCACGTGATGCGCGTGATCCGCGAGATCTTGGGCTTCGAGCCTTCGTTCCAAGGCACGGATCTGCGCTTGCTCCTCGAGACCTTGCCGAAGGTGTGCAAGCGCCAGAGCGTGGCGTTCGTGGTGAGCGACTTCTTCGGCCACGGCTACGAGCGGGCGCTCGCGCTCGCGGCGGCCAAGCACGACGTCATCCCGGTGGTGCTCGTCGATCCGCGCGACGAAGAGCTGCCCGACGTCGGGATCGCGTCGCTCGAGGACTTCGAGACCGGCGAAGACGTGCTGGTCGACACGAGCGATGCGCGCGTGCGCGAGCACTACCAGCGCCGCATGAAAGAGCTGAGCCACGCGCGCGATCGCATGTTCCGCAAGCTCTCGCTCGACCGCGTCATCGTGCGTACGGACGAGGACTTCGTGCGGCCGATCCGCGAGCTCTTTGCGCGGCGCGCGCGGAGGATCGGCGGGCGATGAGAGCCTCTCTCGCCGTCGCGTTCTTTGCCGCGACCTCGATCGCCACGCCATCGCGTGCCGCGACCGAGCCCGCGCCGAGCGCCGCGACCGCGCGTGCCGCGACCGAGCCCTCGCCCTCGAGCGCCGCGCCGGCGAGCACGCCGTCGTCTGCGAGACCCGCCGCTCCAGCGAGCGCGCCGTCGTCTGCGAGGCCCGCCGCGCGCTCGTGCACCGAGTACCTCCCCGACGGCGCGGTGCGCCCCACGCTCGCGGCGCAGCTCGCCGAGCGAGGCTCGAGCGGGCATGTGGCGCGCATGACGATCACCGTCACGCACGGCCGCGGCGAGAAGGTGCTGCCCGCGGGGTTTCGCGTCGAGCGCGGCAGCGAGGCCATGCGCGCGATCGAAGCTGCCGGCTTTCGCGTGCCGGATCCGAGCGGCGGCTCGCCGCCCATCCTCGTCGGTCCCACGCCGGCGGAGCTCGCCGACGACTCGAAGAAGACGGTGACGACGGCGGTGACGTTGCCGCTCCTCCTCTTGCCGGAAAAGGCCGGGCGACACGAGCTCGAGCTCGTCCCGCTGCCTATCGCCATCGGCCGCGCGAACGGCCAGGTGATGACCCTCTGCACGCCGCCCTTGCGCATCGTCGTCGACGAGCCCATCGCCAACGAGGTCGATCCCGAGGTGAAGCGCAACCCGCCGCCGCGCCCGCAGCGCGAAGAGTGGCTGCTCGCGCGCCAGGCGACCTTCGCCGCGCTGCTCATCTCGGCGCTGGCGCTGCTCGGCAGCTACTTGCTCTACCGCTACACGCTGCGGCCCAAGCCAGCGCCGCAAAAGCCGGTGCTCCCGCCGTGGGTCGCGGCTCGCGCCGAGCTCGCTGCCATCCGGGCCGCGCGCCTCGTCGAAGCGGGCACGCTCGACGAGCTCGTCGATCGCGTGAGCACCTGCGTGCGCCGCTACCTCGGCGAGCGTTACGGCTTCGACGGCGTCGAGTCCACGAGCGAAGAGATCCGCGCGGCGCTCCGGCGCATTCAGCCCGCGGTCGTGGATCGGCCGCTGATCGAGGCATTTCTCGACGAGACCGATCTCGTCAAGTTCGCCAAGGCGATGCCTGCGCCCTCCGAGTGCGAGGCCTTCCTCGTACGCGCCGAGACCGTGGTGCGTACGACGACGCCGGCGCACGCCATCGCCGACGGCGAAGAGGACACGGGTCGCGACGTCGCAGCGCGGAGGGCCGCGTGAGCGCCCCCGTCGGTCCGCGGCTGGCGAGCGCTCCCTCGGGCGAGCCCGCGTCCCCCACCTCGACGCGCAGCGCGTTCCTGCCCGGCATTCCGCTGTCGCTCCGCCGGGGCGCCGAGCCTCGCCGCGCTGCGCGCTCGCCCTCGCCGAACGCGAGGGCGCGTGGCCCACGCATCGCGCTCGCGGTGCTGTTCACGGTCCTCGCGACGGCCGCCGCGCTCCTGCATCCGTGGCTCGCGCGCGGCACCTCGTGGCTCTACGCCGAGTGGCAGCGCCCCTACTGGCTCGTCGGCCTCGCTGCCGTGCCGCTCGTGTGGTGGTGGGGCACGTTCGGCCAGGATCAGCGCAGGCCGCGCGTTCGCATGGGCACGCTCGCGGTCTTCGCCGATGCGCCGCGCGGATTTCGCGCGCGACTGCGGGATTTGCCGGGGATCTTGCGCAGCATCGCGCTCGCGCTGTTCGTCTTGGCGATGGCGCGCCCGGTGTCGGTGACGGGCGAGCTCGCCGGCGAAGACGAGGGGATCGACATCATGCTCGCCATCGATCTGTCGCACTCGATGGCCGCGCTCCTCGACTCCGATCCGAAGGCGCTGCCGCCGAGCTTTCAGGCCAAGCTCGGCAAGGTGCGGCCCACGCGCATCGACACCGCGAAGCTCGTGGTGCAGGACTTCATCGCGCGCCGCCGCTCCGATCGCATCGGCGCGGTCGTGTTCGGTCGCGCGGCGTACATCCTGTCGCCGCCGACGCTGGACTACACGCTGCTCACGAAGCTCATCGGCGGGCTGCGCCTCGACGTCATCGACGGCACGCGCACCGCGATCGGTGACGCGCTCGGGACCTCGGTCGCGCGGCTCGAGCTCAGCGAGTCGCGGACGAAGATCGTCATTCTGCTCACCGACGGCGACAGCAACGCCGGAAAGTACTCCCCGGAAGAGGCCATCCGTGAGGCGAGCCGCGTCGGCGGTCGCGTCTACACGATCCAGATCGGCGGTGGCGAGGCGGCCGAGACGCAGGTCGGCGTCGATCCGTTCGGGCAGCCCGTGTACGAGCCGCGCGTCGTGCCCGTGAACCCGGAGCTCTTGGCGCGCATCGCCAAAGAGACCCGCGGGCAGCACTACGTCGCGACCGACGTGAAGGGCCTGCGCGACAGCATGCACGACATCCTCGACGACCTCGAGAAGACCCGCTTCGAGGCGTCCACGGCGCACTTCGAGGAGCTGTTCGCGCTCTTGCTCCTGCCCGGCGTCGTGCTCATCGGCCTGGACGCGCTCGTGCGCGCGTGGCTGTTGCGGAGGTTCCCGTGAGGTTCGCCGCCTTCCTGTGGCTGCCCGTCGGCGTCGGCGTCGCCGCGCTGCTCACGTTCGTCCTCGTGTTCGAGGGTTACCGCCAGCGGAGGAGCGTGCAGCGCTTCGGCGAGCCCGCGCGCGTGCGGAGTCTCTTCACGTCGGAGCCGGCGACGCGGCGCGGGGCCAAGGGGGTGCTCAGCGTGCTCGCCGTGTTGCTCGCGTTCGTCGCCGCGGCGCGCCCGCAGTTCGGCGAGGGAGAGCGCCTCGTGCCGCGCACGAACCTCGACGTCGTCGTGGTGCTCGACTTCTCGAAGAGCATGTATGCCGAGGACGTGCAGCCGAGCCGGATTTTCCGCGCCAAGCTCGAGGTCGAGCGGCTCGTCAAGGCGCTGCGCGGCGCTCGCTTCGGCGCGGTCGCCTTCGCCGGCGAGGCCATCAGCTTTCCGCTCACCCCGGATGGCGCGGCCATCGCGCAGTTCTTGCGGCAGCTTCAGCCCATGGACATGCCGGTCGGCGGCACCGCCATCGCGCGCGCGCTCGTTCACGCTCGCGACATGCTCGCCCGCGATCCGCTGTCGTCGAAGCACGAGCGCGTGGTCGTGCTCGTGACCGACGGCGAAGATCTCGAGGGCAACCCGGTCGACGTGGCGCGCGGCCTCGCCGAACAAAAGACCACGGTCCACGTCGTGCAGATCGGGAGCCGCACGCCCGAGCGGTTGCCCGACATCGGCCCCGACGGCCGGGCGCGCGGCTGGCGCGTTGGCGCGGACGGACGCCCGATGACGACGCAGCTCTCGGCCGAGGGCGAGGCGCAGCTCGAGCAGATCGCGACGGTCTCGGGCGGCACGATCGTGCGGGCCGAGCGGGGCACCACGGGCATCGATCGCGTCACGACCGCGCTCCGCGAGAAGATGGTCCACGAGCTCGGCGAGCGCGTCGAGAGCGTCTACGCCGACGTGTTTCACTATCCGCTCGGGCTCGCGATCGCGCTGCTCGTCGCCGAGGCGTTCGTCGGCGAGGCGCGTCGTCGCCAGTTCGTTCGCAAGGTGCCGCCGCCCCCGAAGCCGCGCCTCCTCGGACGCTTCGGAAAGCTCCGCAACGAGGAGGCCCATGGCCGCTAGCGTGACCAAGAAGCGCCGCTTTGCGCGCCTGCGCCGCGTGAACAAGGGGCTCGTCTTCGCGTTCGTCCTGGTCGTGGCCGTCGCGCTGGTCGGGCGGGCGGCGATCGCGCGCGGCTGGGATCCGCAGCAGCCGTTCGTGCGCGCGGCGCCCGAGGTCAACGAGGCCATCGCCAAGCTTCGCGCCGGCGATCCGGAGGCCGCCGAGCTCATCCTCGAGCGGTACCTCGAGACCGGCGCCTGCAGCGGCGACTCGGGCCTGCACATCTCCAGCAAGGTCCGCACGCGCCCGGACGGCACCTTCGATCTCGGGCTCGCGCTCTTCGAGCTGGGCGAAAAATACGGCAAGCCCTTCGGCAAGGAAGAGCCTGAGCGTGGCGCGTCCGAGCCCGCCCCGCCCCCGTCCGCGAGCGCGCAGCCGGGCGCAGAGCCTCCGGCCCCCGACGCGGCCGTGTCCGAAGAGCGCAAGCAGGCCATCGACTGCGCCCTCGTCGTCGTGCTCGCGATCGCCGCCGATCGTGAGGTCGCTGCTGAGCTGCGAGCCCGCGCGTATTTTCTCGCCGGCAACCTCGAGGCGCTGCGCGGCCAATACGAAGAGGCCGTGCGCCACTACGACGACGCGCTCCTCTTGTTTCCGGGGGTCCCGGAGAGCGAGCCGGGCGACGGGATCGGTCGCGACATCGCGCACAACCGCGCCATCCTGCTGCGGCGCCTCGCCGCGCGCGACGAGCAGAAGCAGGACGAGCAGCAAGACGAGAAGAAGGACGACGAGCAGAAGCCCGAGGACGAGCAGAAAGACGAGAAGAAGGACGACGAGCAGAAGCCCGAGGACGAGCAGAAAGAGCCGAAAAACCCGGAAGATCAAGAAGACGAGAAGAAGCAGGAGCCGCCGAGCGAGCCGAACGAGCCGAAGGACGGCGAGCCGAAGGACGAGCCCAAGGAGCCGAGCGCCGCGGACGAGCCGAAGGAGCCAGCGGGCGACGAGTCGAAGCCGGACGCGGGCGATCCCGATCGCGAGAAGACGGCCGAGGCCGAGCCCCCCGACGGTGAGGAAGACGCCCCGTCCGAGAGCGCGCGCAAGCCCTCGAGCCGCATGCTGGACGAGCTGCGCGAGGCGCCGACCTACCAAGAGGAGAACGCCAAGCGCGAGGCCCTGCGCGGGCGACGCGGCCAGTCGATGGAGGACAAGTGAGCCAGCGGTTCGTGGGGGCGCTCGCCTCGCTGTGGCTCTTCCTCACCGCGCACTTCGTCGCGTTCCTCGTCGCGCCCGCCGCGCGCGCGGAGGTGTCGGTCGAGCTCAACGCGCGCGTCCTGCAAGGCGAGGTCGCGGTCGGCCAGCGCTTCGTCGTGAAGCTGTCGGCCCTGAGCGATCGGACGCTGCGCTACACCGAGCCGCGGCTCCGGGTGCCGAGCGGGCTCACGGCCGGACAACCCGCGATTCGGCCGCAGTCGGTGGTGCAGTTCGGCACCGGCGCCTCGGCGTTTCGACGCGGCGTCACTGTGACATGGGAGGTCACAGCAGACGCGGAGGGGAGCTATCGGCTGCCGTCGCCGACGATCGCCGTCGAGGGTCAGCGCGTGACGGCCGAGAGCTCGCTTTCGGTGACGGTCGTGCCCGCGGGGCAGCCTTCGTCAGAGCCGCCGTCCGGTCCGCTCGGGCTCTTCGGTCCCGGCGGCCCCTTCGGTCCCGGCGGGCCCTTTGGCGCGGTCCCTGGCGCCGATCCGCTGGGCCAACCGCTGGGCGATCCGATGGCCGACGTGATGAAGCGCCTCGCCGCGCGCCGACGCAACGACCTCATCCTCGACGAGGCGGCCGAGAACCTCGCGGAGCTCACCGCGAGCGGAAAGCGCCTCGCGCTCGCGGCGGGGGACGACCCGTACCTGTTTCTCCGCGTCGTGCCGGACAAGCCGTCGTGCGTCGTCGGCGAGCAGGTGTCGCTGCGGTACGTCGCCTACTACCGCGTCCTCAACGAGCAGACCGATCAGCGCGAGCCGAGCCTCACCGACTTTGCGCGCGTGCCGCTCGAAGACGAGCCGGGCGAGACCCCGCGCGTCACGACCACCGTCGGACCGCGCGTGTGGTTCGCGCAAGAGGTGAACCGCATGGCGGTCTTTCCGCTGCGGGCCGGACACCTCTCGACAGGGCGCCTCACCGGAAAATTCCGCGTCCCGTACCTCGAGAACCGCGTCGTCACGCGCGCGTCGAACGAGGTCGTGCTCGACGTGCGCGAGCCGCCGATGGAGGAGCGGCCCGTCGGATATCGCGTCGGCGACGTCGGCCGCTTCGAGCTGCGCGCGGAGGTGAAGCCGCGCACGAGCGTGGCCGGCGAGTCCGTGGGCGTGCGCTTGCGCGTCGAGGGGCGAGGGCAGCTTCCGAACGAGCTCAAGCTCCCCGAGCGCACCGGACTCGACTGGGCGACGCCGGCGAAAGAAGACGAGCAGGACGTCGTCGAGGGCAAGGTCGGCGGCCACCGCATCTTCAGCTACGCGGTGCGCATCGAAGAGCCGGGCGAGGTCGAGCTCGGCGTCGTGGAGCTGCCCCACTACGACCCCGCGACGCGCGGCTATCGCGTGGCGCGCGTCGATCTCGGCAAGGTGCGCGTCACCCCGAACCCCGCCGCCGAGACCCGCGACGCCAAGCCCGCGGCGCCGACGGAAGAGCCGTTCGCGGCGCTCGGCAAGCCGCGGATGACGGCGCGCGCCTACGAGGCGTCGTCGCGTGCTGCGCTCGAGCCGCGCACGTTCTACTCGCTGCTCGCGGGGCCGCCCGGCCTCGTCGGCTTGGCGCTCGTCGGGGAGCGCGCGATCATGGCGTGGCTGCGCCGTCGCAAGGCGAAGAAGATCGCGCCGGCGACGCTCGCGCGCGAAGCGCTGAGAAAGATGGGCGATCGCGACGCGGCCGGGGCTCAGAGCTCGCAGGCGGAGCGAGCGCTCTACCTCGCGCTCGAGGCGGCGACGGGGCTCAAGGCGCGCGGCGTGCTCGTCGACGCGCTGCATGAAGACCTCGTGAGCCGCGGTCTCGAGGCCGCGATCGCACGCGAGGTCGTGGAGCTCCTCGGCGAGCTCGCGACGCGACGCTTCGCGCCCACTTCGGACACGGCCGGGCCCGACGAGCTCGTCACGCGCGTGAGAGCCTGCGCGCTCGAGCTCTTGCGGCATGAGGTCGTCGAGGCCGCATGACGAGGCGCGCTCGCGCAGGCTCGGCTCACGCCGCGGGCTCGGCTCGCTCGGCTGGCTCGGTTCGCGCCGCCGGCACGCGGTGCTTGGCGCTCGTGCTCGTGGCGGCGCTCGCGCTCGTCGCCGAAGGTGCCGCGGCCGCGCCACGGGACACCTTTCGCGAAGGCACCGACGCGCTCGCGCTCGGCAAATTCGACGACGCCATCGCGCTCCTCGAGGCGTACGCCGATCGCGAGCCCGCGCACCCGGACGCGAGCTTCAATCGGGCGCTCGCCTACCTCACGCGCGTGCGCGCAGGCGCCGAGCGCGCGGGAGATCTCGGCCGTGCTGCCGCCGCGCTCGAAGAGACGCTGATCCTCCGTCGCGCCGACGCCGACGCCGCCCATGCGCTCGAGCTCGTCCGCAATGAAGTCGCGCGTCGTCGCGCCGGCAGCCAGAAGAACCTCGTCGTCGCGACGCCCAGCCTCGATCGCCAGGTCGTCGGCCTCGCCTCGCCGCGCACCTGGGGCCTCTTCGCGATCGCGGCCTCGTGGCTCTTCGCGCTCGGCATCTTGATGCGCCGCAAGGTGGCGGGGTCCGTGCGGCTCGCGGGCACGCTGCTCACCCCGCTCGCGCTCGTGGCGCTCGTCGCGTTCTTGCCGCTCGCGCTCGGTTCGGCGCGCCTCGCCACACGTTCGAGGCCCGGCGTCCTCGTCGTGCGCGAGGCCTTCCTCACCGACGAGGCCGGCCAGGCGCTCGGCGGCGATCCCGTCGTCGAGGCCGCGCGGCTCGAGCTCGGCGTGGAGCGAGGCGCCCTCGTGCACGCACGCTACGGCACGCGCGAGGGGTGGCTCCCGAGCGAGACCGTATGCGCCCTCGGCGTGCAGTGACTCGCGCGCCGCGACGCGCTTCCGTCCTCGATTCCCGCGGATCAAGGCAGTAGCCTGTCGTACGTGTGGGTCAGAAGCGCCGCGATCCGCCCTGTGCCGGGCCACGCGGTCCTCACGCGGCAGGCGCTCGAGCTCGCCGAAGGGCGGCTCGGTGACGATGCCGACGCCGAGACTCGACTCGACGCGCTCTTCGAGGAGCTCTCGGAGAAGCAGCCCGTGCTCGGCGCTCGTCTCGCGGCGGCGTTCTCGCGCGACCGTGATGAGCTCGCTTCCGCGCTCGGCTATTACCTCTCGCTCATCGTGTTCAAATCGTTCGACGAGGCCTTCGGCGCGCTGCTCGAGTCGGTCGACGAGGTCTCGCTTCGCAGCGTCGAAGAGGCGCTCACGCTCGACGAGGAGCTGCGCGGCGCGGATCCGAAAGAGGCGGTCGACTCCGACGACGTCATCGCGATGGAGCAGCCCCATGTCCTCGCCTTCCTGCACGAGCACATCGACACCGCCCTCGAGCTTCACGCCGAGAGCGCCGACGTCGACGCCGTGCACCGCACCTACCGCATGCTGCTCGTCGAGATCTTGGCGCTGAGCTACGCCGTCGCGGTCCCGACCGATCTGCGCCTGAACTCGCACGAAGCGCAGGCCTGAGCGTGCGAGCCGGCGCCGTCGCGGCTCGCTCCGCTACGGCACCTCGAGGACGACCTTGCCGAACGCCTCGCGGCGCTCGAGCACGCGATGCGCCTCGGCCGCGTCCCAGAGCGGCATCACGCGATCGACGACGGGCCGCAGTCTCCCCGCCTGGACGAGCGCCATCGCGCTCACCAGATCGCCCTTCGTTCCCATGGTGGAGCCGCGGATCTCGAGCTGCTTGAAGAACACGGTGCGCAGATCGAAGTTCGGGTGAAATCCCGCCGTCGCGCCGCAGGTGACGACGCGCCCGCCCCACCGCAGCGCGGCGAGGGTCTTCTCGAACGGCTCGCCGCCGAGGTGATCGAACGCGACATCGACGCCGAGCTTTCCGGTGAGCCGGCGCACGCCCGCGGTCAGCTCTTCTTCGCTCGTGAGCAACACCTCGTCGGCGCCGAGCGCCCGCGCGTGCTCGACCTTGCCCGCGCTCGTCGTCGTCGCGATGACGCGCGCGCCAGCGAGCTTGCACAGCTGAATGAGCATCGTCGAGACGCCGCTGCCTGCCGCGTTCACGAGCACGGTCATGCCGGGCGCGACCGCTCCCTTGCGGTACGCCATCTGCCACGCGGTCACGGTGCACAGCGGCAACGCCGCGGCCTCGGCCCACGGCTGCGCGCCGATCGGCAGCACGGCATCGTCGCCCACGACGACGTGCTCGGCGTACCCGCCTTGCGTGTTCTCGCCGAGGATGCGGTAGCTGCGACAGAGGTTGTCGCTCCCCGATTTGCACGCGCCGCACACGCCGCAAGACACGCCGGGGTGCACGAGCACGCGCTCGCCCACGGTCACGCCGCGCGCGCCCGGGCCCACGGCTTCGACCTCCCCCGCGATGTCGGAACCGAGCCGGTGGGGAAACTCCAGCTTGAACGCCGGTCCGCCGCGCCTCACCCACAGGTCGAGGTGATTCAGCGCGACGGCGCGCACGCGGATCCGCACCTCGCGCGGCCCTGGCTCGCCGAGCTCGATCGCCTGTCGCACGAGCGCCTCGGGCCCGCCGTGCCCAAGGAGAACCATCGCTTCCGTCTTCATGCGCGCCCTCTCGGCCCGAAAGGGCCCATCTGCGTCGTGTACGCGGCGCTTCGCGCCTTGCGTGACCTCGGGACGCGAGCGTTGCTCGCCTCCCTCCGGTAAGTCTTCATAGCGAAGGGACTCACGCACAAGGGCGCGCTCCGTTCCTCGCTCCTCGTCGCCTAGCATTTGGACCCTTTTGTGGCCGAGAACGCCAGTCTGGGCCGGAAGCTACCCCGCGTGGCGTGCGAGCAGCTCGCCGAGCGCCGGCACGGCGGCCTCGACGTGCTGTTTCGCGGTGGGCCGGAGCTTCTTGTAGGTGCTCGCGACGAGCGCGTGATCGGCCCGCAGCGCCTTCTCGTCGGTCACCGAGAGCAGGGCATCGGCGACGCGCGACGTCTGCGCCGCGAGGTGCGCGCTCGGCGCTTTGCCCGCCGCGACGGCCTCGGCCCAGATCGGCTCGAGCGCGACGACCCAGCGATCGAACAAACCATCGACGACCTTGCGCACGAAGCCCGGCTTGATCCCCTTCACCGCGCCGTAGCCCGCCTTGATCACGACTCCGCCGAGGCCGCCCTTCTTCGCGACCCCGGCGTCGACCAGCGACACGCAGTCATCGACGACGCGGGTTCGACGCTCGGGTTCCTTCAACGCTTCGCTCAGGCTCATCTTCGTTGTCCTTACTTTGCTTGAATGCGCTCGGCCCCGACGTTCTCGTCCCACTCGTTGCCGTAGCCCTCGTAGTGGACGCGGTAGCGCTCGGGCCCGACGATCCCGACGATCACCGCCGGATAGATGTGGCGGCGGAACTCGACCTTCACGCGATCGCCCATACGAAACTTGTTGCTCTTCGCCGCCTCGAGCGCTTGCCGGCGGACCTTCTCCGGTGGGTCGGGGCTCGGCACCTTGCCCTCGAGGTGCCCCTTGATGCGATTGCGCACCACGACCTCGTCCCACATCTCGTCGTATCCCTCGTAGTGCACCTTCAGCTTGCCCGGGGCGGGCACGTCGGTGATGACCGCGGGGTAGTCCTTGCCCTCCCACTCGACGAGCACGTTGTCGCCCACGTCGTACCCGCGCTTGCAGGCGGGCGCCGCGCCGAGCGCGACGACGAGGCCGAGGGTCGAGCAGCGACGGAGCATGGGCGTGTGTCCGCGGCTTGACTTCGCGCGGCGGAGCGCACCATTAGCACGCGATGCCGGCGCTTGCCCACGAACCAGAGGCCGCGCGCCCGAGCTCCGCGCTCGCCGCCATCGCCACCTTCGCGGGCCTGTCGCGCCTGCACATCGTCGCCATCGGCGCGCTCGGCACCTTCACCTTCGGCTGGCTCTTCACGACCGCGCACGCCTTCGGCCTCGCGGCGGTGAGCGGCCTCGACTGGTTCCTCGTCAACCTCCTGAACCGCGTCGTCGATCTCAAGGAGGACACCGCCAACGGCATCGCCGGCACGGCCTTCGCGGCTCGCCACAAGCGCGCCCTCCTCGTCGTCGGCTTCGCGCTCCTGTTCGGCTCGCTCGCGGCAGTGCACCTCCGCGCGCCCCAGCTCTTGCCGCTGCGCCTCGCCTTTCATGTGCTCGGATTCGCCTACAACTGGCGCCTCTTGCCCGGCAAGCGCCGCATCAAAGAGCTCTACTTCTTCAAGAATTTCGCCTCGGCGATGGGCTTCCTGCTCACGGTGTTTCTCTATCCGCTCGCCGCGCACGGCTACGGCCTCGACCCTACCGCCCTCGCGAGCGGCGTCACGCCCGCGACCGTGCTCTTCGCCGCCGGGTTCTTTCTGCTCTTCGAGCTCAGCTACGAGGTCATCTACGACCTGCGCGACGCGCACGGCGACGCCCTGGCGGGCGTGAGGACCTACCCGGTGGTGCACGGCGAGGCCGGGGCCGTGTGCATCATCGACGGTCTGCTCACGGGCTCGCTCGCGTGTCTCGTCGTCGGCTACGCGCTCGGCCATGTGCCGTGGCGCTTGTTCATCATGTTCGCGGCGCCGCTCCTTCAGCTGGTCCTCTACAAGCGCGCCCTGCGACGCGGCATTCGCGCGAGCGACTGCATTCGCCTCACCTGGCTCGGCGCCGCGCTCCTCACCGCCTATCACCTGTGGATCTACGCGGGCCTGCCCGGTACGTAGGCGGGTGGATCCGAGCTTCGTCTCATGCGTACCCTCGAGGCCGCCGCGTTCGCGATCGTCGCGCTCTTCGTCGTGGTGCGCGCGCGCCGTGACGCCGAGCCTCGCGCCTTCCTCGTGCGGCTCGCCGGTCTCGCCGTCGTGAGCTTCCTCGCCGAAGATACCTGCATTCACGCCTATCGCTTCTATGCATACAGCGCCGAGTGGAGCCTGTTTGTCGATCGCGTCCCCCTCGCGATCCTCCTCATCTGGCCGGTCGTCATCCACTCGGCGTGGGATCTCGCGCGGCATCTGCTCGGTCGCGGCCATGCCCTCGTGCCCCTCGCGGGGGCGGCGCTGGTGCTCGCGGACGCCTGGCTCATCGAGCCGGTGAGCGTGGCCGCGCGCCTCTGGAGCTGGAGCGAGCCGGGGCTCTTCGGCGTGCCGCCCATCGGGGTCTTCGGCTGGAGCTTTCACGCGGGACTGTGCATGCTCGCGCTGTCGCGCACCGAGCTGTCGCGCGATGGGGCCCGCGCCGCACACGAGCCCCATCCGCTCGCGGCCGCGCTGCCTCTCGTCGCGACTCCGCTCGGCACGCACGCGCTCCTCGTCGCGAGCTGGTGGGGCCTCTTTCGCTGGGTCAACGTCGCCCTCCCGGCGTGGCCCGTCGTCGTCATCGCGTGGTGCCTCTCGCTCGCGCTCGTCGCTTGGTCCCTCGCCGCCCGCGCGCGCCAGCGGGTGCCGCTCGCCGACATGCTCCTCCGCGCGCCGGCCGCCTCCTTCTTCTTCGTGCTGCTCGCCGTCGTCGCAGCCGAGGGGCACGCCGCGGCCGTCGTCGCGCCGCTCACCGCGTGGGTGCTCGCGTTCGCGCCGCCCTACCTCTCGCTCATGTCGAAGCCCGACGCGTCGACCGACTCCGCTCTCGCCCGCCCTGCGTGAGCCGCGCACGCGTTCGCGCGAACCTGCTAGAGATCGTGCATGCGCACGGACGCCCGCACCCCAAAGGCAGCGTCGTGCTCGCTCGCCCTCGTGCCGCTGCTCGCGGTGCCCTTGCTCGCTGTGCCCTTCCTGGCTGGCTGTGAAATCGGCAACGGCGAGCCCGCGGCGCCACGACCCGGCTCCGGCGCGCAGCTCGACACCACCGAGGGCTACCCGACCGAGAACGTCGGCACGTCGGTGGGCAACGTGATCCCCGACTTTTTCTTCGAGGGCTTCGTCGACCCGTCGCTGTCGCACGAGCCGGCCGAGCTGCGGCTCGCCGACTTCTACAACCCCACGGGCGCGGCCATCGCCGACGGCAGCGGCGCCTTCCCCGCCGGCGAGCCGCTCCCCAAGGTGCTGGTCGTGAACGTCTCGGCGGTGTGGTGCGCGCCCTGCAAAGACGAGGCGAAGAACGTCTTCCCCGGCAAATGGGCGAGCCTGCACCCGAAGGGCATGGGGATCCTGATGGTGCTCGCCGACAGCGGAGAGGTCGGCAGCCCCGCGTCGCTCGCCGATCTCGAGGGCTGGACCACGGCCTTCAAGGCCACCTACCCGTCGGTCATCGATCCGAGCTACCAGATGGGCGCGCTCTTCGATACGAGCCAATTTCCGGCCAATTTCATCATCGACGCGCACACGATGGAGATCGTCGAGTTCGTCGGCGGCAAGCCCCCCGAGAGCTTCTGGCAGCAGATCGAGCTCATGCTCGAGTGAGCGCCCGCTCTCGATCCGCTTCGCCGGACGAGGCTCGAGGCTGCGCCGCCTGCCGCTGCGGACGTCGCGCCCGGCTCGACGCGATCGGCGTCAACGCGGCGCTTGGGTAGCGCCCGGCTCGACGCGATCGGCGTCAACACCGCGTTGCGTAGCGCCCCCTCCGTTGCTAGCTTGCGCCGCCCACGGCCCGCGGCGTGGGGCGAGACGTTTTTTTTGCGCGGCAATTTCCGAACGGCGAGGACTGCGATGGCGACCAACGGCAACGGCAACGGGGCGAATAGCGGGCAGGGCAAGCTGGGCATGCCGGGCCTTCAGATCCAGGGCGGCGCCGCAATCGTCGCGCCGGTCGCGGCATTTCAGGGCGCGATCCCGCCGAACGCGCTCGTGGTCGTGCCGGTCAACAAGCCGACGGACGAGCTGAAGGCGAAGCTGAGCGAGGGCCCGCTCGTCGTGACTCAGGACCAGCTCTGGCAGCTGCTCGGCTTCAACGGGCCGGCAGTGCAGGTGATGGATGATCAGGGCCGCCCGCTCGCGATCGGCCTCGAGGATCTGCTCGCCGGCCTCGAGAAGCACTGGAACGAAGATCAGAACGATCTCAACCGCGGCCGCATCTACGCGCAAGAGCTGCTCAAGCACCAGCGCGTGCAGCGCGCCGAGCAGGTGCTCTCGAAGCTCGTCGCCAAGGGCGGCAGCGGCGACGACTGGCTCGCGCTCGGCATCGCTCAGCTCCAGCAGGACAAGCACGACAAGGCCGAGGCGACGCTGAAGGGCGCGATGAGCCTGCTCAAGGACAACCCGTATCCGTCGCTCCACCTCGCGCGGCTCGCCCACAAGAAGGAAGATCGCGCGGCCGAGGACGAGAACATCACCAAGGCGCTCGCGACCGATCCGGGCTGCGTCGACGCGTGGGCCTACCTCTACCAGACGGTGCGGGATCGCGACGGCGAGGACAAAGCCCTCGAGGCGCTCGAGGAGCGCAGCAAGGGGCAGCGCAACGCGGCCCCGTGGGTCGCTGCCCAGGGTTTCTACGCCGGCAAAGAGGCCACGCGCCCGAAGGCGATCGAGTTCGCGCTGCGCGGCGTCGCCTCCAACGAGGACGATCCGGTCGCGCTCTTGTGCCTCTCGGCGCTCTACGGGCAAGCGGGCCAGCTCGACAAGGTGGTCGAGCTGCTCGGCAAGCACGAGAACAAGATGACCGGGCACCTGCACCTCGCGAACAACTACTTCGAGGCGCTCTTCCAGACGCGGCAGATCGACAAGGTCACGCGCCTGCTCAACGCGCTCGCGGGCTCGGGCAACAAAGAGGTGAAGCAGTTCGCCATCCAGCGCTCGCAGCTCGTCGCGCAATACCTGCAGCAGCAGCAGGCGCGCCTCGCCGCCGCCGCGAAGGCATGACGAGCGCTCGGTGAGCGACGCGGCCACGCCCGACGCTTCGAGCCCCGACGCTTCGAGCCCCGCCGCTTCGAGCCCCGCCGCTTCGAGTTCCGCCGCTTCGAGTTCCGACGCTTCGAGTTCCGACGCTTCGAGCCCAGGCGCTGCGAGCCGAGCCGCTTCGAGCCCAGGCGCTGCGAGCCGAGCCGCTGCGAGCCTAGGCGCTGCGAGCCGAGCCGCTGCGAGCCCAGCCGCTGCGAGCCCCGACGCGCCGCATGGCGCCAAGCGGCCCCTCCTCGTCGCGCTCGGCACGACCGCGGTCGTCACGGCGCTCTCGTACCTCGCACCCGAGGCCCACGCGAACGCGCTCGTCGCGGCGGCGTTTCTCGGCGCGACATGGCTCTTCGCGCTGCGTGACGGCGATGATGCCGTTCGCGACCGCGGCCTCGCGCTCGGGGGGTTGCTCGAGTCGAGCGAGCTCTCCTGGCGGCGGCTCCTGCGCGACGCCCGCCGAAGCGCGCCTTACGTGCTCGCGCTTGCGGCGCTCGTGTTCCCGCCGTTCGTGCTCGCCTATCGCGCCTACTGGCACGTGTCTTCGTTCTCGTTCGAGCTGCCGCAAGACTACGTCGATCGCATCGCGGGCCAGCTGCTCGTCGTCGCGTTGCCGGAAGAGGCGTTTTTTCGGGGCTATTTGCAGAGCGAGCTCGAGCGGGCCTGGCAGCATCGCCGGTGGCGCGTCTTTGGCGTCGAGCTCGGCGTGGGCTGGCTCGCCGCCTCCCTGATGTTCGCGCTGGGGCACCTCCTCACGGTGCCGGTGGCGGCGCGTCTCGCGGTGTTCTTTCCCGCGTTGCTCTTCGGATGGCTGCGCGCGAAGACCGGCGGGATCGGCGCTGCGCTCGTCTTTCACGCCCTCTGCAACCTGCTCTCGAGCGCGCTCGCGATCGGCTACGCGCAGCCCTGAGCGGCCGCGGCGTGAGGTCGCGCGCTCAGCTGTTCTGGGGGAAGCCGAGGTCAACGCCGCGGAACCGTGGCTCTGGCCAGCGGCCGATGACGACCTTGTTCCGCGTGTAGAACTTGACGCCGTCGGGCCCATACATGTGCAGATCGCCGAACAGCGACTGCTTCCACCCGCCGAACGAATAGTACGACACAGGTAC
>SYFR01000021.1 GCA_005800325.1 Myxococcales bacterium
CAAGAAGCCGTAGCCCGGGTGCACGGCGTCGCTGCCCGTGACCTCGGCGGCGGCGATGATGGCCGGGATGTTGAGGTAGCTTAACGCGGCATCGGCGGGCCCCACACACACCGCTTCGTCGGCGAAGCGCACGTGCAGCGCGTCGTCGTCGGCCTTGGAGTGGATCGCGACCGTGCGAATGCCGAGCGCGCGGCACGTGCGAATGACGCGCATCGCGATCTCGCCGCGATTCGCGATGAGGACCTTCTTGAACATCGTCAGCTACGCGCGATGCGGAATAACGGCTGGCCGAACTCGACGGGCTTGCCGTTGTCGACCAGGCAGTCGACAACGACGCCGGCGCAGTCGGCCTCGATCTCGTTCATCAGCTTCATCGCTTCGATGATGCAGAGCGCTTGCCCGACCTGGACCCTGCTGCCCACCTCGACGAACGGAGGCACGTCGGGAGACGGCGAGCGGTAGAAGGTGCCCACGAAGGGCGACGTCACGACGACGTGGTCCTCACTCGCGGGCGGAGGGAGTGACGCCGAGACCGCGCCGCCTCCGGCTTCGTGGGTGGGCGCGTGCGGGACGAGGCTCGGGCTCGCGCCAGAAGCGAACATCATCGGAGCGCCCGTGGCGTGCCCACGGCCAAGTCGGAGGCGGATTTTCTCGTCCTCGAACTCGAACTCGGTGATGTCGCCCTCGGCGAGCGTCTTGATCAGGGCGCGAAGTTTTTTTAAATCGATGTCCATCGTCAAGCGAGCCCTTCGTCAAACGAGCCCATCGTCAAGCGAGAAGAGTGGCCAGGTCGGGCACGCGAACCCGCAACAGGTAGCGCGCCTTGCCGAGGTTGCCCCCGGGCAAGAGTGACAGAGCGACGAAATAATTCTCGTCGACGACGCGCACAAGCATCGTGTGACTCTCGGCGACGATGGTGAGCTCCTCGGCTTTTCCGGCCGAGAGCATCTCCGCCGCGTTCTGCGCCGATCGGAGCACCATGCCTAGCTCGACGCCGGCCGCGCGGATGTCGTGGGCTACGCCGGGTTGCGTGTAGCTCTCGAGCGCGATCCCATCGCGGTCCATGACGAGCGATGCGATGGCACCCTCGGTTCCCTCGACGACCTCCCGCAGGACGGTCTGAAACATGCGCGGCACCTTATCCCGAATCGCCGCGGCTCGTCGGTCGAATTTCGCTCGCGCCGCAGCCGCGCCGCTTTGCCCATTGCATCCCCGCGGGAACCGAGCGATCCTGCCCCCTAGCTCCCGCCTGTCCGCGAGCCTTGACCATGGTCGCTTGCGCGGACTAAGTTTCGCCCGGTCCCGGCCTGGCGTCGCTCGACGCGGGAATCGACCGGAGCACGCGGGGCGCACGTCGCCCGCGCCACGAAGAAGGACGAGCCATTCACCATGCGCGCACGAGCCGGCGACCCGCCCCGCACGATGCCTCAGAAGGTCCTCGCGGGCCGATCGAGCGATCCGAACCTGAAAGCAGACCTCGTTCGCGTCAGTGTGGATCAGGTGATCCTCTCGCGTGCGCCGGCGCGTGCCGTAGCCGAGGCGCTGAAGCACGGGCTCAAGCGCGCACAGCCCGAGGTGACCATCGCCTACGACGGATTCGCCGTGAGCGATCGCGCGACCGTGGCGGCCGCTGCGGCTGGCGCACCCGAGTCGGTGTCGTCCGGGTTTCCGGAGTTCGGGATCTTGGTGGGCCGCGCGGGGATCGGCTTCCCCGCTCCGGTCCACATGGAGCGTTTCGCAGCGCCGGCACGCCTCGCGCTGACCGACGACCCGCGCCTCGCGCCCATCGGCGGGCTCGGGACGCTCGTGCTCGTGGCGTCGGCGACTCAGCTCGGCGAAGCGATCGCCACGGGCCACGTCTGGCTGCGACCGCCGCGGTCGATCCAGATCCACCTCGCCGGGAGGCTTCGGCCGTTCGTGTGCGCGCGCGACATCTCGCTGGAGCTCTTGCGCCGCGATCTCGGTCAGCTCGTGCAGACCGTCGAGGCGCGCCACCAAGCGCCGGTCGTCCTGGAGTTCGCAGGCCAGAGCGCACGCCTTTTGTCAGTGAGCGAACGCGCCGTGTTGTGCGGCATCGCACAGCAGGTCGGCGCCGCCGCTGCGCTGTTCATCAGCGACGACAAGAGCGAGGCCTACCTGCGCGATCAGCGGCGCTCGAAGGCCCACCGCGCGCTCATGCCCGACCCAGGCGCCCTGTGCGACGAGGTCGTCACGCTCGATCTCGCGGCGGTCGATCCGCTCATCATGGACGAGCAGGGAGTCGTGCGCTCCGCTCGCGAGCTGACCGGCAAGCCCGTCGGCCAGGTCCTGCTCGGCGGCGACTCGGGCGCCACGCTCCGCGATCTGCTCGCGGCCGCGAGCCTGCTCAAGAGCAAGCGGATCCCACCGCGCCTCGACCTCTTGCTGTCGCCGCCCTCGCGTCAGGTGCTCGAGGTGCTCGGGCAAGCCGGCGCGCTCGTCGATCTCGTGGCCACCGGCGCCCGCATCATCGAGCCCGATCGCCGCATCATCACGGGGGAGCTGTACCCGCCACCGGCCGGCGCGCTCTCGATGCGCAACCTCGATCCGGAGCCGCTCACCGAGAGCCGCCGCGGGTTCCTCGTCGCATCACCCGAGACCATCTCGTACGCGGTCGCCCATGGGCAAGTCGGCGATCCTCGGTCCTTCAAGCGCCCTGCCCGCGTGACGGTGCCGCGCGTCATGCCGACCGAAGATGTGCTCGTGGTGCGAAAAAGGGGTCAAAAGAAGGGCCCCGCGGTGCAGCCGTTCAAGCCGGCTTCGCTGCCGCCCGTCGTACCGTGGAGCGGAACCTCGACGCTCGAGGTGCACGCGGGCGTGCCCAACGGTGTCGCATCGCAATCGCCCGCGACGGGCGAGCCGCCCGGGATCCTCGTGCTCGCGGCCAAGCTCGCAGACGTGCTGCGGGCGTCGGAGGCCGCGCTCATGGGCCCCTCGCGCATGCGCGCGCTCATCGCACCGTACATCCCGAGCCAGCTCGTGACTGCGCTCGCCAGCGAGGGGATCGCCAGCTTTCAGCTCGGCGCAAGCGCGCTCGCCTCGCTCATCAAGGCGAACGAACCGAAGGTCACCTTGCCGAAGGCGTCCGCGTGGCAACCCAATGCCGAGGCGGTGTTCGGCAAGCAGAAGGTGGAGCTTCGGTGGCTCGCGGTCGACCGGGAGCAGACCTGGGTACAGCACGGTAAATCCCGCTAGACCGGCTCTCCTTCGTCTTCGGGTGTCGCGATGAGCGTAGTCCTCGTCGACCTCAGCATCCTCGCCACCGACACGCGCGTTCGCGGGATCGGACGCTACGCGAGCGACCTCGCGCTTGCCTTGCGCGCGGCGATAGGCAAGCGGCCGGGGGTCGAGCTGCGCGTCCTCGAGTCGATCGACTGGAACGGGCGCGCGCGCATCGTCGAAGATCCGGCGCCGCTCATCGAGCGCGCCTCTCAGCCGAGCCGCCACGACGAGAATCGGTGGCAGTGGGCGTACCGGCTGCGCGTCGGACTCGCGCGAGCCGCGCGGCGCACCGGCGCGAAGCTCGTGCACCTACCCCACGCGGTCGCGACACCGCTCTTCATGCCGTCGCCCCTTCGGCTCGTCACCTGCCATGACCTGATTCCGCTCCGGTTTGCGAGCCATTATGCGGCATGGACGAGCGGCTTCGGCCCCGGGCGGCACGTGCTCGATCTCCGCCGCTATCGCAGCGCCGACCACGTGGTCGCGATCAGCCGCGCGACGGCCGACGACCTCGTGAATCTGCTCGGCGTGCCGGAGGACAAGATCACCGTCGTTCCGAACGGGGTGGCTCTCGCGCGCTGGAGCGCATCGCCAGGCGCGGGCGACGAAGCGCTCCGCGAGCGCCTCACCCTGCCGCGCCGCTACCTCCTCTACGCAGGCGACGCAGACTGGCGCAAGAACGTCGACGGCATGGTCCTTTCGCTCGCGCTCGCGAGGCGTGACCTGCCCGATCTCGAGCTCGTCTGGGCCGGAAGGCTGAGCGTGGAGCGGGAGCGAAGCGTCTGGGCCGCCGCCGAGCGCGCGGGCGTCGGGCACGCGCTCAAGCTCCTCGGTTGGATCCCCGACGACGAGCTCGCCGCGCTGTATCGGGGCGCCTACGCGATGCTCTTCGTGTCGCGCGCCGAAGGCTTCGGGTTGCCGGTGGTCGAGGCGATGGCGTGCGGCGCGCCGGTCGTGACGAGCCGCACCTCGAGCCTGCGCGAGATCGCCGAGGACGCCGCGCTCCTCGTCGATCCGGAAGATCCGCGCGCCATCGCCGATGCGATCGTCTCGCTCTCCGACGGCAAGCTGCGCTCGCGGCTCACGCGCGCCGGGATCGCCCGCAGCCGCCGCTATTCGCTGGAGGAACAGGCCGCGCGGATGCTCGCGCTCTACCGCTCGCTCGTGTGAGCCTGAGCGCCGCGGCGCCGATCCTTCCATGTGAGCAGCGCAGGCAAGACGAGCACGCCCGTCACGACGCAGCACACTTCGCCGGCGGCGGCGGCGACACCGAAGCTCTGGACGGCGCGGTTCACGCTGAGGCCGAGGGCCGCGTAGCCGAGCATCGTCGTCAAGGAGCACAGGATGACGGCGCCTCCCGTCTCGACCAGCGCCAGGCGCACGTCGCCGCCCGTGTCCTTGTAGCGCTTCATCACGTTGACGGCGTAGTCCGCGCCGACGCCGATCGTGATCGGCAGCGCCACGAAGTTGAGGAAATTGAGCTTCAGCGGCGCGAGCTCGAGCGCCCCGCCCGAGGACCATGGCGCGCTGGTCTTCCATACGGCGAGCAGCGCCACCATCCACGCGAGCCCGGCCACGATCGAGCCGATCACCCAGAGCGCGGCGGCGCGCGCACGAAACGCGACCAGCACGATCGCGGCCGTCGCTAGAAGCGAGGCGAGGATGGCCTTCGGCGCGTCCTCTCCTACCGCGAGGATGATGTCCGCGAAGATGACGCTGCGACCGCTCCCCTTGACGACCGAACCGTCCGGAAGCGACACCGTCCGGAAGCTGTCGGCCCACTCGATGAGGTAGCGCCCGTCCCAGACGCTGCGTCCGTTCGCGGGCTGGATGTAGACGAGCCGCCCGCGTGTGCCGTCCTTTTCGATGAACGGGCGCGCGGCCTGCTCGGGGAGCGCGTCGATGGTGACGGGCACGAGCAGCGCAGCCGGCAAGAGGGCGTCGATCTTCTTATAGTCGGCATCGCCCACGAAGCCCTTCTCGCGCGCATGCTCGATCCGCTCGCGCGCGTCCTTGATGAGGCGAAGCTTCTCTTCTTGGTCGCTCGGCAAGAGGGAGCTCACGGTGACGACGCGCTCAAAGGGTGGGCGGGGTGCGGCCTTGCGCCGTTCGTCGAGCGCGCTCGCGAGCGGGGCCACCTGTTCGATGCGCTCGACGACGACGGCGATGCCGTCCATCTGCTGCCGGCCCACGATGGGATCGATCGCGCGGCGAAGGCGCTGCGCCTCGCTGTCGACGACGACAGGATCGTTGTCGATGTTGCGCATGTCGTACTCCATCGGATCGGCCTTGATGTAGCGCACGGCGAGCCCGAGAGAGAGCACCGTCACCAAGAGCCCGATGACCGAGACGGCGCGAGGGGCGCGCTCGACGAGCAGCGCGAACGGGCGGCCATAGAGCCCGCGCAGCCGCTCGAGCCTGCCGCCCTCGCTGATCGGGCGGATGCGCTCGAACGCGACGAGCAGCGACGGCAAGACGAGGTAGGTCGCGAGCCAGCAGAGCAGCATGCCGCTGCCGCCGATGACGCCGAAGTGCTTGAAGCCGCGAAAGTCCGTGATCGCGAGCGAGCCGTACGCGGCCATGGCTGCACCTGCGGCGGAGCTCGTCGCGACCCAAGTGCCGCGGTGGGCGTCGCCGATCGCAAGCTCGAGCGACGATCGCCGGCGCTCCTCGAGGTAGCGCGCGAGGTAGATGATCCCGAAGTTGATGCCGTTGCCGACGACGATGCTGAAGAGAAACCCGGTCGAGGAGTTGAGGTGCCCGACCGTGAAATACGAGAGGCCAAAGGTCCACGCGGCGCCGACGCCCACCGTGAGCGCCAGCACGACGACGGTGCGCACGCGGAGATAAAAAAGGAACACGACGCCGAGGACCATGGCGATCCCCCAGACGCCGACGTGGGCCAGATCGCTCTTGATCTGCTGGTAGGTCTCGGCCGAGGTGATCAGGTTGCCGCCGAGGCCGACGCGAAGGCTGCTGCCCCCGCCACGCACCTCGTCGACGATGGCGAGGACCCGCTCGCGCAGCTCGGCGGAGCGCCGCAGATCACCGCTCTCTACCGGCGTGCGCACGAGCACGACCGCCCGATGTGCCGCGGGATCCAGGTAGTAGCCGTTCGGATAGCGCGCCTGGACCTCGGCCACCTTCGTGCCCTTGGATTTCTCCGCGAGGCGAGCGCGGAGGCTCTCTTCGGTCAGCGGCGGCGGAGCACCGTCATCCCCATCGTCCGCCTCGTCGTCGTCCTCGTCATCGAGGAGCGCGCCGGCCCGCTTCTGGACCTCGTAGTCGTACCGCTCGAGGATCTCGTCATGCAGCTCCTTCACGAGCGGGAGCGGCGCATAGAGAAAGCTGCGGTCCTCGAAGAACTTCTTCGCGTCGCGCACGCCGTCATCGACCTGTGAGACGAGCTCGGGCTCGATGGCGCGAAGCCGCGGGCCGACTTCGTCCACGAAGCGCTCGAGCGCCGCGGTGTCGCCGCCCTCGACGACGATGGCGAGCGTGGAGACCGACGCGAGGCGCTTGCTCGCGGCCTCGGCGACGAGCACGCTCTCCTTGTTGCCTGGGAGCAGCTCGCCGAAGCCTGTCCGCAGCTCGAGGCCCGACGCGATGACGAGCGCGACGGTCGCCGAGACGGCCGCGAGCGCGATGACGTAAAACGGGCGCTCGGTCTGAACGCGCGTGAGCCACGTCCACGGATCGCGCCGCGCGGTCATTGCCGAGCTACATAATGTGCCGAACGAGACGTCCGCCAACAAAATATCGAAGCGAACGCTACTTGCCCGCGGCCAAGAGGTTTGGAATGACTCCACGCATGGACGCCCTCGAACGCGGTGCCGTGCTCTTCTTCGCCGCCCTGCACGTGGCCGGCTGCGCGACCTCGCCGCTTCATGAGCCGGCGCCGCCCGAGGCGAAGGTGACACAGGCGACGTCGAGCGCCCCCGCCACACACGCCGCGAGCGCTGGCTCAGCCTCGAGCGCCCCCGCCGCACCTGCCGCAAGTGCTGACGCAGCCTCGGGCGCCGCGCGCCGCGTCGATGCTGAACCCGCGTCCTCGAGCGTATCCGCGACGGGGCCCTCGCAGGGGACGCCGCTCTCCCCTGCCCCGGGCCCGCTCAACGTGATCCTCATCACCATCGATGCCATGCGCGCCGACATGCCGTGGGCGGGCTACCCGCGCGACATCGCGCCGAACCTGACGGCGCTCGAGAAGGCGAGCGTGAGCTACACGCGGGCCTATTCGGTCTCGTCGTCTACGGCGATGAGCTTTGCGGGCCTCCTCTCGGGGCGCTACCCGTCGGAGCTCGAGCGCAGCGGCTCGTTTTTCAGCGCGCATCCCGACTCCGTCGAGTTCTTTCCGGAGCGGCTGCAGCGCGCGGGCGTCCGCACGGTCGCCGCACACGCGCACTTCTATTTCGAGAAAAAGGCCGGATTTCACCAGGGATTCGACGCCTATCGCATGGTCGAAGGGCTCAGCGCGGACAACACCACCGACAAGAACGTCACGAGCCCGCAGCACCTCGCGCTCGCCAAGGAGCTGCTCGGCGACGAGCACCTCAAGAAGGGCCCGTTCTTCGCGTGGTTTCACTTCATGGACGCGCACGACCTCTACGTGAGTCACCCCGGCATCGACTTCGGAAAGAAGCCGCGCGACCGCTACGACGGCGAGCTGCGCTACCTCGACGGCCACCTCGGCGAGCTGTTCGCGTTCATCGAGAAGGCGCCGTGGGCGAGCCGCACGGCCGTCATCGTCACGGCCGATCACGGGGAGGCGTTCGGCGAACACAAGATGACGAGGCATGGCTTCGAGCTCTGGGAGCCGCTCGTTCATGTGCCGCTCTTCGCGAAGATCCCCGGGCTCGCGCCGAAGCGGATCGACACCCCGCGCAGCGCCATCGATCTCGCGCCGACGATCCTCGACCTGCTCGGGGTCCCCGCGGACGCAAGCTATCAAGGCCAGAGCCTCGTCGCCGAGCTCGCGGGCACGGCCCTGCCCGAAGAGCGCGACGTCATCGTCGACCTGCCACGCACCGGAGACAACTTCCGCCGCCGAGCCCTGGTGCGCGGCCGGTACAAGCTCATCTCGCACGACGACGACTTTCGCCTCGATCTCTACGACCTCGGCAAAGACCCCGGCGAAACGCGCGAGCTGCGGCAAGCCGAGCCCGACGTCTACCGGGACATGAAGCGCCGCTACGAGGAGCGCAGGCAGCGGATCAAGGACATCTGTCCGAAGCGTCGCGACAACCTCAAGGGCAAGCGACCCGAGAAGCCCTGCTGAGCCGCCTCTTGCGCCTCAGCCTGAGGCACGCGCCGCGACCCGCGCGAAGTCCTGCACCGAGAGGGTCTCGCCGCGCGCGTCGAGCGAAACGCCCGCCGCTTCCGCCTGCGCCGCGAGCTCGGCGTCCGACCACCCGAAGGCGCCGCGCCACGCGTTCGACAGCTTCTTGCGACGGCTCTGAAACCCTCGCCGCACGAGCTCCCGGAAGGCCTCGGTCTCCTCCGCTTGAGGCGGTGACAGCGGCGCGAGCACGACCACGGCAGACTCGACCTGTGGACGTGGATGAAACGCCCCAGCAGAGACGCGCAGCGCGCGCTCGACGCGGAACGCCGCCTGAGCGAAGACCGAGAGCGCTCCGTAGTGCTCGGTGCCCGCCCCGGCGACGAGTCGGTCGGCGACCTCGCGCTGCACCATGAACACGGCGCGATCGATGAGTGGCGCCGCGTGCGTCGTCTTTTCGATGAGACGCCCCGTGAGCTGGTACGGGAGGTTCCCGGCGACGACGCGCGGGGCCGGGCAGTCACGCAAGAGCTCGTCGAAATCGACCTGGGCCGCGTCGGCTTCGAGCACGTGCACGCTCGGCACGTCGGCGAAGAGCTCGCGCAAGAGCGGCACGAGATCCCGGTCGCGCTCGACCGCCACGACGCGGGCTGCCCGATCCGCGAGCGGCGCGGTCAACGCGCCGAGGCCCGCCCCGAGCTCGATCACGGTGCCCCCGGGCGCGGGAGTCGCGAGCGCGGCGATGCGCTCGGCGATGGCGACGTCCTGGAGAAAATTCTGCCCGAAGCTCTTCTTGGCCGTGAGGCCACGCTCACGCAGAAGGCGCGCGCTCGACCACCGCTCTCGCGTCATCCTCGGACCTCCGTGTCATGACGCCAAGCGTGCGCGTCGAGCTCTGACGAACGAGCGTCACGCCCAAGCGAGCGAGCGCCTTTTCGCTCGTCCTCTGAGCCGCCCGAGCACGAAGCGTCAGCGCGTCGGTGACGGCGTCGTACAGCGTGGGCTCGGGCCGGCGGTTCTCGGTCGCGACCGCGGCGTTGTCCACCCAGCCGTCGTCCTCAACGCCGGGCGCGGCGACGAGGAGCCCCTCGTCGACGGCGACGTTCGTCCACCGCAGCTCGATCCGGCGGGCTTGCAGTCGCTTCACCGCCTGGCCCATGGCGAGCACGCGGTCCGGTGCCGGCGGCGGAGAGACGACGTGCACCACGGTAGGACGGTCCTTTTTCTCCGACCGCATGGAGGTGAGGAGGCGCAGCAACGTGAGCGTGGTGCGGTCGCGGTCCGGCTCGTGTCGCGGCGGCATCGCGAGCCCGAAACATGCCGCGTAGCGACGAAGCTCTGCGTCTTCGGGCCCGTGCCCGAGCGGCGCCGGATGCGCGAACGGGGCATGCGCCCGCAAGCGTGCCGCGCGCTCGGCGAGCCTGTCGAAGCGACCGCGTCGGAGATCGTGCACGCTGCTCGGCTCGAGCGGCCGCATGTGCTCGGCTACCTGCGCCGCGAGCTCGGTCTCGTCCCAGCCCGAGCGATCGTAGTCGAAGAGGCCCGTTCGTTCGAGGAGCAGCGTGACGATGCGCCCCTCTTGCGAACGGTCCGCGCTTGGCGACAAGGTGGCGAGCACGCGGCCGGCCACGATGCGGAGTCCGACCTTGTCTCCGCGAGCGAGGTAGTGACGCGCGAGCCCGAGGACGGCGTCGATCGAGAAGTCGAGGGGAGCTGCGCCGACCGGACCCGCCCAGAGCTCCGTCGAGGCATCCAGCACGAGCACGACGACGTCGCTCTCTTCGCGCTCGAGCTCGCGAACGATGAGTTTGTTCCGCTTTGCGCTCGCCTTCCACGCGATGCGGCGAAACGAGTCGCCCGGCGAGAGCTCCCGTAGCTCGAAGACCTCGCTGCCGTCGCCCCGCGCGCGTGCGGCCTGGCCCGAGACGGCGAAGTGCCCGCTCCTGCCGCCCGCGAGCTCGGCGCGCGGCCGCCCCTTCGAGCGCGGCAACACGGCCACGCCGAACGGATTCGCGAACGTGAGCGGCACCTCGAAGACGCCCGGAGCCCCGCGCACCTCGAGCGCGAGCGAATGGATGGCGTGAAACCCGACACGCCGCGCCTTCACCTCGATCTCGATGCGCACCGACCCCGTCGCCATCACCTCGCCCGCTCGCGGCCTCACCTTCACCTCGAGCGCGGGCGACGCGACGACGCGCAGGTTGTCAAAGCACGCCGAGAGCGTGTCGCGGTTGCGGACCTCGGCCTCGAGGCGCAAGGTCGTGCCGCGTACGACGCGCATGGAGCGCTCTGTGCCGCCCCAGAGCATCTCGAAGCCGGCGTTGCGAATTCGCATCACGCTCACGAGCGTCGCCGCGCGCGCGAACGCTACGCCGACGAGCACGCCGCCGCCCCAGGCCACGATCCACGGCTCACGCAGCACGATGCCGAGCGCGAAGGTGATAACGCCCGCGATCGCGAGGTGAGCCGCCGTGCGCGTCGGGTAGATCGTCATGCCGGGTTGCTCGTCACGCCGGACGGAGCGTCACGCGGGGCGCACGGCTTTCCGGTAGCTCACCCGCGAGAGCGCGGTCCGCACGACGTCCTCACGCACGCCCGCGTCGCCGTCCACCTCGTCCTTCAAGACCAGGCGGTGAGCGAGGACGGGCACCGCGAACCCCTGGAGATCGTCGGGAGTGACGAAGCTCCGGCCGTGAAGCACGCTCGCCGCCTTGGCTGCCTGCACGAGCCCGAGCGTCGCACGCGGGGAAGCGCCGAGCAGCACGCGCACGTCTTTGCGCGTCTCTTCCGCGATCCCCACCGCGAATTCGTAGAGGTCGTCGTCGACGTGGACGCTCCTCACGAGCTGCTGCATCTCGAGCACGGCCGCGGTGTCGAGCACGGCGCGAGCGGTCGCTGGCTCGACGTGGTGCGCGCGCAACATCGCGATCTCGTCGGCGCGCTTCGGGTAGCCCACGTCGAGGTGGATCAAGAAGCGGTCGATCTGCGCCTCGGGGAGCGGATACGTGCCTTCGAGATCGATCGGGTTCTGCGTCGCCACGACGATGAACGGCGGCGGCAGCTCGAAGAGATCTCCCTCGACCGTGACCTGTTGCTCTTGCATCGCCTCCAGCAGCGCGGCCTGCGTCTTCGGCGGCGCGCGGTTGATCTCGTCGGCGAGCACGACGTTCGCGAACACCGGCCCGCGCCGAAAGTGGAACGTCCCGTCGCGGGGGGACAGCACGTAGGTGCCGGTGATATCGGCCGGGAGGAGATCCGGCGTGAACTGAATTCGCTTCACCGGCACGCCGAGCGCCTCGGCGAAGGCCTTGGCGAGCGTCGTCTTCGCCACGCCCGGCACGCCCTCGAGCAGCACGTGACCGCGCGCGAGGAGCGCGACGAGCATGTGATCGATGGTGTGCGCGTGGCCGATGTAGACGCGCGCGACCTCCTGCCGAACGGCGTCGAGGTGCTTCTTGACCGCCCGCACCCGTTCGCTCAGCTCATCGACCATGTTCGCGCGATCCTAGTGTGGCGAATCAGGGGTCCGCCACCAAAGAAACACCGCATTGTTGCGCGAATCAGGGATTCGCCACCGAATTACGGGCGCCGCTCGGCCGTCAGCGCGCGCACCACGCTGGCGGCATCGGCCACGTCGGCGATCGTCACGCGGGATCTCGCTCCGCTCACGATCTCTTCTTCAGCGAGACGCATCGCGTCGAGGGCGCGCACCGTGCGGCGCAAGAGCGGCTCGTCGATTCCGCCGCTGGCGGCGAGGCGAGCCACGAGCTCCGTCGGCGGCGTCGCGCCGCTCAGTCCGAGCGCGGGCGCGAGCGTCTCGCCAAGCGCGGCCTTCAGCTCGAGCAGCGCGAGGGCCGGCGAGGCTACTCGCGAGGCGAGCACGGCGCGTCGCCCAGCGGCCCCCCCCTGCGCCGCCGGCGCCGTCTCGCGCGCATAGCGAGGGAGTTTGGCTGCGTAGACGCGCATCAGCGTCACGGTGGCCCAGCGCATCGCCGCGAGCGCGCACAGCGCGGCGACGGCGAGGTGGAGCCACCACGGAAAGCCGCCGTCGCGGAGCTCGCGAATGCCGTCGGCGAGCGCACGCAAGCGGCGATCGAGCGCCTTGCGCGCGGGGGTCACGCCGCCGAACGAGCCGCGCTCCGCGAAGTCGTTCGCGAGGAGGTAGAGCTTTCCCTTTCGCGGGTCGGTTGGGTCGCCGTTCGCAAGGTAGCGCACGACGCCGCGCGCGAAGGCCCGGTTTCCCGGGTAGCGCAGCATGAGGTTGATGAGCGCCGACGGATCGCCGATCGCGAACAGGCGTCCCCGCTCGACCTGACCGGCGACCGCGACGCTGACGACCTCGGGCTGCGCCCCGGCGCCGTCGCGACTCCCGCGCACCTCGAGGACGGGCGTCAGGTCGGGATGCACGAACGCGGTCGCGTGGTTGAGCACCACCTGGCCCACCTCGGCGACCGTAGGATGGACAGCGCCGCCCGACGGCGCGTCCGCCTCTCGCGCGGGCACGGCGATCGCCACGGACGGCTTGCCGCGCAAGTACCGCTCGGGGAAATTGGGCAGGCTGCGGCGATGGAGCTTGAAGTGCGCCAGCACGCGGTCGCCCCGTCCAAAATCGTCGGCCACGGCGAACCTTCCGCCTGCCTTCATGAAACTCGCCGCCTCCTCGACGTCCATCGCGTTCGACGGGTGCAGGACGAGCACGCCGTCCTGCTTTTCGAGCGCCTCCCAGTCGAGCGTCGCGAGCACGACGACGCGGTCGCTCCCGAGCTCTTCACGCGCGAGCTCGAGCAGCTCGCGGCACCCCTCCCAGCTTCCGTCGTTCAGCTCGAACGCGGCCGCGCGCGCCACGCTCGGAGCGAAGCTCAGCGCGAGCGCCACGGCCAACACCGGTAGGCCGGCGGCGCGGCGGCTCATCGCTCGCAAGGCGCTCCCTCCGTTTCGCGACTGGCTCCGCGTGCTTGACCGAACCCCATGGGTTGTTAAAGTGATCCTGTGGTTTCGAGTCGCGACGCTCCGCTAGGGGCGGCGCCGGTGACGCGAAAACTTGCGACACCGTCCAGGTCTCCCTTATCCCTCAGGGAAAGAGGATGCTACCGCCCTTCATCATCGAGCAGATCCGGCAGCGGGAGGAGCGCGAGCGGCAACGACGTGAAGACAGCCGCCCGCGCCTCGAGATCCCCGTTGAGCAGCGTCCGGCTCGGCCCGCCCTCGAGGTCGACGCGGAAGACGACCCGGACCGCGGCGTCATCATCGTCGACCTGATGGGCTGACGAGGCTCGGCCTTTCGCTCGCCGAGGGCGGCAAACCAGCGCGTGGCCGCTCGGCGGTCGATCCCGCATCGGGCTCGCCAGGGCCGTTGTCATCGCGAACCCATGGCACTACGGTTCGCGCGCCATGCCGTCGCCGGACCCAAAGCCTCGCCGACGCCGCGAAAGCATAGCCCGAGCCGCGGTCCTCGGTCGGCATGCGGCGCGCGCGCTCGCTTGCGTGGCCATCGTCACGAGCGCGGCCACGTGTCAGCTCAACGGCGACGAGCACATGCTCGGGGAGAAGGACCTCTACTACCCGACGGGGCTCGTCGTCTCCGCGGGCGGAAGCACGCTCTACGTCGCGAACTCGGACTTCGACCTTCAGTTCTCGGGCGGGAGCGTGCATGCGGTCGATGCCGCCGCGCTTCGAGCCGCCGTTGCGCCGATCGCGCTCGGGCTTGCGAGCGGCGACGGCGCGAGCGCGGCGTGCAGCGCTGCGGGGCTCGGCCTCAACCTGGACCCGTTCTTGAACCCGGGGCCGTGCGCGCCGATCGCCTACGCACCCCTCGTGCGCGCGTCGGTCTACGTCGGCGCTTTCGCGTCCGGCCTCATGCTCGCCTACGATCCGCGCGCCGCAGGCGCCCGCCTGTTCGCGCCCGTTCGCGGCGATCCCTCGGTGACGTTCTTCGACGTCGCCGACGATCGCGCCGGTGGGAGCGAGCCCTTTGCGCTCGATTGCGGCAGGACCGGGAGCGGCTTCTGCGGCGACGCACATCGCATCGGCCGCGACGCCGACCGATCGCAGCGAGGCCTCCAGCTTCCGCCCGATCCGGTGGGGATCGCCAGCTCGACGAACGGCGAGGCCGTCGTGAGCGCGCACCCGTCGCAAGCCGCGGCAAGCCTCGTCGTGAACCCCTGGGAAGAGACGCCGTTCCTCAGCTATTTCGCTGGCGACCTCGCTCCCGGACCGACCGAGATCGCGTCGGTGCCGCGCCCCGCCTTCGTCGCTGCGGCCGAGGCGCAGGCGACCCTTGCGGGCCTGTCGTTCATCTACCGCGACGCGTTCGTGGTCACGTACCGAGGCGCGGCGCAGCTCGACGTCCTGCAATACGTCCGCGACTCGGGCTCGGTGCCGTCGCGGCCGTTCATCGCGCGGGCGCAGCAAGTGCCGATCACGACGAGCTCGTCGAACACCGACCACCGCGGCGTCGCGGTTCTCTCGAGCGAGCGCGCGGCTTGCGAGGCGAGCTGCGGCAGCGCGGCAGGCGACGTCGAGTGCCTGGCGGCATGCGCCGAGACGATTCCCCTGCGCGTGTTCGTCGCGTCGCGCAGCCCCG
Source organism: Myxococcales bacterium (assembly GCA_005800325.1). Classification (GTDB taxonomy): domain Bacteria; phylum Myxococcota_A; class Polyangia; order Polyangiales; family Polyangiaceae; genus SYFR01. The sequence continues at coordinate 15,102 of SYFR01000021.1, forward strand.
AGAGTCTGCTCCTCGGACGCATCGAGACCGTGGTGCTGCGAGGCACGTCCGTCGTCGACGGCGTCACCACCGCGCGCATCACCGGGGCGTTCGACCTCGTCACGCTCGACGACGCGCTGCCGCTCGATTTCGGAGCGTCGCGCGTCGAGACCGGGCGCGTCATCGCCGAGGACGGCACGGCAGTCGACCGGGTGTTCGCCGTCGCGTTCGACTCGCGCCGCGTGTTCATCGTCGATCCGTACCGCGCGCGCATCGAAGGCGTGGTGCGCACGGGGCGCGGACCGCACGACATCGCGATCGACCAGGGCGTCGCCAACGGCGAGGCGTACAGCTACTTGTACGTCGGCCACTTCACCGACTCGTACCTCGGCGTCGTGCCGCTCGATCTGCGCCGCGCGCTCACGTACGGCAGCATGATCGCGACGGTGGGCACTCCACTTCCGCCCATCGACACCCTCTGAGCTCGCTCGTGCGTACGCATACCTCCCTCACCGTTGCGCGTTTCGCGGTCGCGCTCGGCGCCGTCGCCGTTCCCGCGTGCACCACGGACGTGACCACTGAAGCCGTGCAGGCGCTGCAGGGCTCGGGACCGACCGCGTTCGTCTGCCTCGGCTCGCCGTCGGAGCCGCTCTCGCTCGTGGGGCGGCCGCTCAACGAGTGCACCGGCTTGCGCACGTCGAGCACCGACTTCAGCATCCCGCACCTCTACGCGCTCGTGACGCAACCGGTCCGCGGCGAGGTGGCCGTGATCGATCTGACGAGCGACGACACCGGCCTCATCGACGAAGATCCCGCGACGCCGGGCACGGGCTTCTTACCCATCGGCGCCAGCCCCACCGCGATCGCCGCGACGCCCGGCGGAATGGCGACGTTCGTCGCCGTGGCCGAGCCTGGGTTCGAGGGGCTGTTCGCGCTGCCGGCGGATCGCCTTCGCGGCGCGGTGGAGGGAGTCGCGGCGCGCGTCTCGTCGTGGCCCTCGTGCGCGCTGCCCGAGGCGCCGGGGCAAGTCGCCGTCGTGCTCGATCCCGCCGACGGCGCGGGGCGCGTGAGGCCGAGCTGCGATTCGCCGTACGGCTCCGACGCCGACAGCGACGCCGAGGACGGGGCCACCCTATGCGGCCCCAATGCTACGCCGCACTGCCACGGCGATCTCGCGAACGACGCGGCCGCCACCGGCAAACTCGGGCGCTACAAGCTGCTCGTGACGCTCCCGAGCGCCGGCGGCTTCGCGGTCGTGGACGCGCAGGCGCTGCTCGATCAAGAGCCCGGCGCCTTCGAGCCGTGCAAGATCGAGCGCTTCGTGCCGCTCGGGGTCGACGTGCCGACGTTGCCCGGTAGCGATCCGGGCGCGGGCGACGGCGTGTCGTGCACCCGAGACGAGCCGGGTGGACTCGAGTCGACGTCGTTCGTCGCCGTGCCTGCGGGGATCGCGCTCACCGAGCGCAGCGGAGGTGGCAGCCGGCTCTTCATCGCCGACCGCGGCGCGCCCGTCATCCATCGCGTCGAGCTGCCGACCCCATGCGAGCCGAGCGAAGGAGCGCCGCTCCTCGCGACGTCGGTCGAGGCTCCGTCGCGCGTCGTCACGACCGAGCGCATCAGCGTGAGCCCGCGGACGTTCGACCTCGAGCAGTACCTTTACGCGATCGACGGCGACGACGGCAGCATCATGGTCTTCGACGTGACCGACGGCGCGGTGGCGCGCACGCCGCTCGCTCGCCCGAACCCAGGCAACAACCCGTTCCAGCCCGCGGATCGCGTGAGGCTCGGCGCCCCGCCACGCGACGTCGTCATCGTGCGTGCGAGCGCGGACAAGGCCGATCCCGGCACCGGCGCGCTCCTCCCCGTCCGCTGCGATCCGAGCCCGAATGCCTCGAGCGACGCCGCGAGTTACCAGACCTCGGCCTCATTCACATCGGGCGCCGGGCCCGGCAAGCTCCGCGGGGTCTTCGCGTTTGCGGTGCTCGTGAGCGGCGACGTCGTGCTCATCGACGTCGACGATCTCGACGCGCGCTGCCGCGGCCCGGAAGAGCACCACCCGCTCTTCGGCTGCGGCGAGACCCAGGCGGGGCTCACGGGCGCGAGCGGTGAGTACAGCTGCAACGTCGTCTCGCGGCACGAGCCGCGGTCGTCGGCGTACCTCGTGACGAAGAGCGAGATCGCGAACAATGAGCCTGGCGTGGCGACCGCGCCGATCGCGTTCGATCCAGACGGAGCGCTGCTCGACCCCGACGACATCGACGCACCGCGCATGCGCGCGACGGTGCCGACCGGTGCGCCGCCCGGAGAGATGTCCCTCGTCGTCGGCTCGGAGCGGCGCGCGCTCGATCCCGCGACAGGGCTGTACTCCGGAAGCGCCGACGAGGCGAAGTCCCACTCCCTCGTCATGAACCTCGAGACGCCGCGCGCGCACATCGTGCCGCAAGCCTGGCGCGTCACGTACGAGGGCGCTTTGCCCGGATTTTCCGGTCGTTTCGCGGCGCTGTCGAAGGAAGCGGGCGGCCTCGTCCTCCGCGATGCCTCGGTGCGGTTCTGCAATCAAGGCGTGCTCGGACAGAACGCGGTGTTCGACCTCCTGCGCGAGAAGGACGGGCTCACCGACGCCGATGCGGCGACGCTTGCGCCGGGGCTCGCGGACTACGTGCAGCTGCTCGGAGACGTCCCGATCAGCGTCGACAAGTATTGGACCGAAGAGGCCGCGTGCACCTACAACGCCTGCCGCCAGACGTACGGCACGTCGTCGAATCCGCGGGAGGCGCGCGACTATCGTATCCTCGATGCGCGCGACGACGGGCTCGTGGTGGTACCGCGCGCAGGAGCCGCGCCGAGCCCGGACGTCGAGTGTTGCTTTCCGGGAGTGTCGAGCTACGGCGTGCGCGGCGGCGGCCAGTGGATCGTCGTCGGCGACGCGGTCGGGTTCCTCCACCATGTGAAGGCGGACGCCGATGGCGTGTGCCGGCCGGCGTGCGACGAGCCCCAGGTGCGCCTCGAAGGACGTGTGCGCGCGACCCCGATGAACACCGTCGTCGAGGATGGCGCGCCGGGGGCCTTCCAGAACCCGTTCTTCCGCTTCGCCATCAACGCCACGGGCACGAAGCGGGACACGCGCTTCGAGCTCACGTCGCAGGGCGCCTTCGAGCCCCTCAGCTTGCCGCTCGCGCCCGATGGCGCCGACGTCATGCCGACCGCGGCGACTTTCCTCGACGTCACGGGCGAGCTCGTCATCAGCGACGGGCTCTTCCAGGGCGTGTCGTTCATCGACGTCCAGTCGTTGGCGCGCACCCGGCAGTATCGCTAGCCGGAAACGAGGCCGTGTATTCGGCGTCCACGAAGAAGCTCACCCCGGTGATGGAGCAGTACCGGGAGGCCAAAGAGGCCTACCCGGACGCGCTGCTGTTCTTTCGCCTCGGCGACTTCTACGAGCTCTTCAACCACGACGCCGTCGTCGCGGCGCGCGAGCTCGAGCTGACGTTGACGAGCCGCAACAAGGGGGCGCCCGAGCCGGTGCCCATGGCGGGCGTGCCCTACCACGCGGCGCACGGCTACATCGCCCGCCTCATCGCCAAGGGCTTCAAGGTCGCCATTTGCGAGCAGCTCGGCGACCCCTCGAAGCTGAAGGGGCTCGTCCCGCGCAAGGTCGTGCGCGTCCTGACGCCGGGGCTTCTCACGGACGACGGCCAGCTCACGACCAAGCGGCACAACTTCCTCGGCGCGATCTGCACGCAGGGCGCGGACGGAGCCGGGAGCGCCTCGCCGGGCGAGACGTCCACGTTCGGCCTCGCGCTGCTCGATCTGTCGACGGGCGAGCTCCTGGCGATGCGCGCCGAGAGCCCGGCCGTGCTCCTCGCAGAGCTCGCACGCTCGGAGCCGGCGGAGCTCTTGGTGCCGCGCGCGCACGCGACTCTTCGCGAGGCGATCGCGCTCGGGTGCCCACGCACCGCGTTGCGCGACGACGACCCGCTCGACGATGCGCACCTCCGCGAGCTGCTCGACGAGCGCGTCGCGGCACCGCTCTACGATGACGCCGTTCGCGATCACCCCGAAGAGGCGGTGCGTGCTGCCGCGAGCGTCCTGCGCTTCGCTCGCCATCACCTGCCGATGGCGGCGCTGCCGGTGCGCCGGATCGCGCGCCACGAGGCGGCGACGCACCTCGCGATCGACGAGACCGCGCAGGCGCACCTCGAGCTCGTGCGCACGATCGACGGCTCGCGCGAAGGCACCTTGCTTCACGTGATCGACGCGACCGTGACCGCCGCAGGCGGAAGGCGCCTTCGGCGACGGCTCCTCGCTCCGCTCCTCGACGTAGGAGCGATCCGCAGACGGCTCGACGCGGTTGAGGCGATGGTGTGCGCGGCGCCGCAGCGCAAGACCCTTAGGCAGGCGCTCGCGCGCATCGGCGATCTCGAGCGAATGGCCGTGCGCGCGGCCCTCGGCGAGAGCACGCCGCGCGATCTCGCGAACCTGCGCGATAGCCTCGGCGCGGTCCCCGACGCACAGGCGGCGCTCGCGGAGATGCGCGGGCTCGAGCGCTCGACGTCGCTCGGCGCGGCGGCCGACTGCCTCGCGGAGCTGCGTGGGCCCGAGCGCTCGCCGTCGCTCGGCGCCAGGGGCGACTGCCTCGCGGAGCTGCGCTCGACCTTGGAGCGCGCCCTCGTCGATTCGCCGCCGGTGCTCGCCCG